>JAGRJX010000072.1:0-1632 GCA_020442545.1 Lysobacterales bacterium | reverse complement strand
GCCGTGCCGTACACGCGCTGCAGCATCTCGTTGCTGGCATCACCACGCCAATAGGCACCGGCCACCTTCATCAGCTTGAAGTGCTTGAGCTTGTCGGTGCTGGGTACATGCGGGCCACGGCACAGGTCGATGAACTCGCCCTGCGCGTACAGCGACAGATCTTCGTTGGCCGGGATGCTCTCGATGATCTCGGCCTTGTAGATCTCGCCCTTGTCGCGGAAAAAGGTCACCGCCTGGTCGCGCGGCATCACGCTACGCGCCACCGGGATCCCTTCCTTGGCGACCTTCGCCATTTCGGCCTCGATCTTCTGCAGGTCTTCCGGCGTAAACGGCTCCTTGCGCGCGAAGTCGTAATAGAAGCCGTTCTCGACCACCGGACCAATGGTGACCTGCGTATCCGGGAACAGCCGCTGCGTGGCCTGCGCCAGCAGGTGCGCCGTGGAGTGGCGGATGATTTCCAGCGCATCCGGATGCTTTTCGGTGACGATTTCCAGCGCGGCGTCGTCGTTGATGCGGTAGCCGGTGTCGACCAGGCGGCCGTCCACCTTGCCAGCCAATGCGGCCTTGGCGAGACCGGCGCCGATGCTGGCGGCAACGTCGTGGACCGTCGGCGCGCTATCGAACTGACGCTGGCTGCCGTCGGGGAGCGTGATCTGGATCATGAGAATTTCCTTGGTATCGATATCGAGTCGCCGCCTTCCGGTTGCGGCGATTCGCGGGCAACAAAAAAGGGCGCTGCGCGCCCTGTCGGAAGTGCGGCTGCGCGCTGGCTCAGTTGCGGATACTGGTAGTGCTCATGTCACACGCTCGACTCGCGGATGTCGCCGCGGCCACCTCTGCTGTTGCCCATCGAAAAATCCGAGCCGGCAGCGTGGCACGCTTGCCGACACGGCCCTGCATTTTCCCACCCATCGCGCATGGATTCAATCGTCCGCCGAAGTGCTTGCCAGACTCGCCGATGCCGCTAAGATCGCGCCAGACAGTGTCCACCGGATCGCGCGACCGCAAACCATGGCGACAGGCACCCACGACTACGAAGATGACCCGCGCAACGCGGACGTGCTGATCCACGTCAACGGCCAGCTCGTGCCGCGCAATGACGCCGTCGTTTCGGTGTTCGACTCGGGCTTCATCCTGGGTGACGGCGTCTGGGAAGGACTGCGACTGCACCATGGCCGCTTCGCCTTCCTCGACGCGCACCTCGATCGGCTCTACGGCGGCGCCAAGGCGCTGGATCTCGATATCGGCATGGACCTCGGCAGGCTGACCCGGGTCCTGCACGAAACCGTGGAAGCCAACGGCATGACTGACGGCGTCCATGTTCGGCTGATGGTCACCCGTGGCATCAAGCGCACGCCCTACCAGGACCCGCGCGTCTGCGTTGGCCCCGCCACCGTCGTCATCATTCCGGAATACAAGAACGCGCTGCCGGAAACCGTCGAAAACGGCATCCGCCTGTTCACCGTGCATGTGCGACGCGGCGCACCGGACGTGCAGGACCCGCGCCTGAACACACACAGCAAGCTCAACTGCATCCTCGCCTGCATCCAGGCGACCAAGGCCGGCGCCGACGAAGCGCTGATGCTCGACCCGCAAGGCTTCGTCGCCACCTGCAACTCCACGCACTTCTTC
>JAGRJX010000071.1 GCA_020442545.1 Lysobacterales bacterium | reverse complement strand
TGGTAGGGGTCGGTGTTGGCGCCGAAGGCTATCGGGGCGCAGGCGTAGCCGCGACGGGCGAGCTCGGTCCGTAGCTGCGCGGCCGCACCCGGCTTGTAGAAGATTCGGCTCTCGAAATCGAGCCCCGGCGAGAGATCGACGTAGGCGTGGGCCGGGCGGGCGTAGCAATAGATGCAACCGTGCTCGCAGCCACGGTAGGGGTTGACCGTCCACCTGAACGGGAGGTCGGGCGAGTCGATGGGGTTGAGGATCGAGCGGGCCGCGTCCTCGAAGACCTGGGTCGCGAGCTGTCGTCCGTCCGGGAAGGCGCGGGCCTGTGCTTCCAGCTCGTCCGCTTCGGGCTCGTAGCGGATCGGCACGAAACGGTTCGGCGGGTTCTCGGGCGTCGCCCGTCCGCGCGGCGAAGGGGTTCCGGCCGCGTCCTTCGCGGCCGGGCGTCCCGGATTCAGAGGTTCTTGTTCGCGAAATCCCAATTCACGAGGTTCCAGAAGGCCTCGATGTACTTGGGCCGCGCGTTGCGGTAATCGACGTAGTAGGCGTGTTCCCACACGTCGCAGGTCAGCAGCGGCTTGTCCGCGCCGGTCAGCGGGGTGTTGGCGTTGGCCGTGCTGACCAGCGCCAGGCCGCCGTCCGGACGCTGCACCAGCCAGGCCCAGCCGGAGCCGAAGGTGGTGACGGCGGTCTGGGTGAACTGCTCCTTGAACGCATCGAAGCTGCCGAAGGCGGCGTTGATGGCATCGGCGACCTTGCCTTCCGGCGTGCCGCCACCGTTGGGTGACAGGCAGCTCCAGTAGAAGCTGTGGTTCCAGATCTGCGCGGCGTTGTTGAACATGCCGCCCTGCGCCTTGCCGATGATGTCTTCCAGCGATAGCGACTCGAATTCGGTACCGGCGATCTGCTTGTTGAGATTGTTGACGTAGGCCTGGTGATGCTTGCCGTAGTGATAGTCGATGGTTTCGCCGGAAATGTGCGGCGCCAGCGCCTCGCGGTCGTACGGCAGCGACGGAAGTTCGATAGCCATGGTGGCCTCCTTGCTCGGAATCGGTGGGGTGGCGGCCGCGCGTTGCCGGCCGAAGTACCGTAAAATGATACCAAGCCGGCGACGCCCCGAGCGGCGCGCCACCAACGACACGACTTCGCGGCCCGATTGATCGCCATCTTTGATCGATATCAGCGGGTCGGCATTATTTCGAGGGCATCCCATGACGGCAATGGACCGCATCCAGGCCGAGATCAGCGCGCATCCGGTCATCCTGTTCATGAAGGGCACGCCACAGTTCCCGATGTGCGGCTTTTCCAGCCGCGCCGTGCAGGCACTGAAGGACTGCGGCGCCACTTTCCACGCGGTCAACGTGCTGGAAGATCCGGAAATCCGCGCCAACCTGCCGCGTTTCTCCAACTGGCCGACCTTCCCGCAACTGTTCGTCAATGGCGAGCTGATCGGCGGCTGCGACATCGTGGTGGAGCTTCACGGCAAGGGCGAGCTGGCGCGTATCGTCGGGCAGTCGCAGTCTGGCGCGGATTGACAGCCGGTCGCATGCACAGCACCAGCGACTTTTCACCACCAGCCGATGCGCTTTCCGGTCGCGTTGTCCTGGTCACCGGCGCGCACGGCGGCCTTGGCGCTGCCGCGGCGCTGGCCGCAGCGAAGGCCGGCGCGACGGTCGTCCTGCTCGGTCGTCGCGTGCCCAAACTCAACCGGCTGTACGACCGCCTCGTCGAAACCGGTGCGCCGGAACCGGCAATCTACCCGCTGGACCTCGAAGGGGCGACGCCTGCCAACTACGAGGAGATGGCACAGCGCATTGAGGCCGAATGCGGTCGCCTGGACGGCATCCTGCATGCCGCCGCCGATTTCCAGGGACTGACGCCGCTGGCGCTGACCGCGCCAGAGGACTGGCTGCGCGCGATACACGTCAACCTGTCCGCGCCGCTGCTGCTGACCCAGGCCTGCCTGCCGCTGCTGAAGCGTGCTGAGGACGCGGCGGTGGTATTCGTCGAGGAGCCGCTGGCGCAGGTGGGGCGGGCCTACTGGGGTGGCTACGGCGTGGCCAAGCACGGTCTGGCCGGCCTGGTTGGCGTGTTGCGCCACGAGTACGAGGGAACGTCGGTGCGCGTTGTCGCACTGCAGCCCGGCCCGATGCGCACGCCGCTTCGGCAGCGAGCGTGGTCTGCAGAAGATCCGGCGCAGTGGCCGAATCCCGATGCCTACGCGCCAGCCTGCGTGCACCTGCTGTCGGGTGCAGCGTCGCCGGCGCCGGATGATGGCGGCGTGCTGCTGGTCAGGCACTGACAACAAGCGTCGTAGAGCGGAGCTTGCTCCGCTGCTCTTCGATCCACGAATAACCAATGCGGAGCAAGCTCCGCTCTACGAATCACGAATCACGAATCACGAATCCCGGCTCCAACCCATGTCCATCGTCTCCGCCGCCATCCTGCTGTTCCTGATCCTGGACCCGCTGGGCAACGTGCCGCTGTTCCTCAGCCTGCTGAAGGAATTGCCGCCGGCGCGTCGCCGCATCGTGCTGGTCCGCGAGCTGCTGATCGCCTTCGGCGTGCTGCTGCTGTTCCTGTTCGCCGGCCAGTATCTGCTGGCATTGATGCACCTGCGCCAGGAGTCGGTATCGATTGCCGGCGGCATCATCCTGTTCCTGATCGGCATCAAGATGATCTTTCCGCAGAAGGACGGCATTTTCGGCGACGTGCCGGAAGGCGAGCCGTTCATTGTGCCGATGGCGGTGCCTGCCGTGGCCGGGCCGTCCGGCATGGCGGCGGTAATGCTGATGGCCAATTCCGACCCGGGCCGCATGGCCGAATGGACGCTGGCACTGTTCCTGGCCTGGTTCGCCACCGCCGTGATCCTGTTTTTCTCGACCTACCTCTACAAGTTGCTGGGCATCCGGGTGCTGGTGGCGGTCGAGCGTCTGATGGGCATGCTGCTGGTGGCCCTGTCGGTGCAGATGTTCCTGGACGGCATTGCCGCGTATCTTGCACCCGCTGCCGGTGTTTCGGGCGCGTGACCGCACGCTGGGGTACGGTTTGGCCAAGGCGCTCGGCGGATTCCCGGGTCGGGCGCTGCGTCAGTTACAAATCTGAAAGAAATTGCTGTTAAACTACCGTTAACCCGGCCGGGCGACCGGAGCAGGGTGGGAGTTCGATAGGGGAGTTGCCAGTTCAAAGCGTCGATTCGGGGTGCCGAATGGGCTTTGAACTGTGTAATCACCGCGGCAGGACGCCGCAATCCAGGCTTATGAGACTGATTAGGAAACCAACCATGATCAAGCGATTCGGAGTCCAGCTAATTCTCGGACTGCTGCTTGCGCTGTTTGCCACGGTACCTGCCTTCGCGCAGTCCACGTCGGCAGCGCTTGGCGGCCAGGTCACCACTGCTGACGGTACGCCCCTGAGTGGCGCGGATGTAGTGATTGTCCATACCCCGTCCGGCACCACGTCCCGCGCCACGACCAAGGCAGACGGTCGTTATGTCTCGCGCGGCCTTCGTGTCGGCGGTCCGTACACGATTACCGTCACCAAGGACGGCTACCAGGGCAAGGCGCAGGAAAACGTCTATCTGAACCTGGCGGAAACGGCGCAGATCAGCACGCAGTTGGTCAGTTCCGCGCCGGAGCTGGAAGCCATCGTGGTGGTGGCGTCGGCCAACGACTCCGTGTTTTCGCCGGAAAATACCGGTGTCGGCACCTCGGTCGGCGGTCGTCAGATGGAAATCATGCCGCAGAGCAACCGCTCCATCGACGACGTGGCGCGTCTCGATCCCCGCATCACGGTGCTCGACCAGGCGTCTGGCGCGATTTCCGTTGCCGGTATCAACAACCGCTACAACGACATTTCCGTTGACGGCCTGTCCCAGGGCGACCCGTTCGGCCTCAACGCCAACGGTATGCCCTATGTCGGTTCGCCGGTATCGGTGGATACCATCGAAGCCTATGACATCAAGGTGTCGGACTTTGATGTTGCTTCCGACAGCGTCGGCGCAAGCGTCAATGCCGTCACCAAGTCCGGCGGCAACGAGTTCCACGGTTCGGCCTACTACGTGCTGAAAGACAGCGACTGGGTCGGTTCCCGGAATGGCGATGACTACGGCCTGTTCAGCACCGATGAAACCTGGGGTGCCACTCTGGGCGGCCCGATTCTGCAGGATCGCCTGTTCTTCTACGCATCCTACGAAGAGCAGGAAGTGGCCGACTTCGGTGGTGCCACGCCGGCTGACGGCGTTTCCTCCGGTCGGATTTCCCTGGACGAGGTGAACGAGGCCATTGCCATTGCCGACAGCCTGGGCATTCAGAACAACGTCTATGGCGCCCTGGATTCGGTGCTGAAGACCAAGCGCTACCTGGCCAAGCTGGACTGGAACATCAACGAGAACCATCGCGCCAGTCTCGCCTACCAGCAGACTGAAGAGGCGCGTCCGCGGCCGTACGATCTGCGTTCGAATTCGGTGATTCTGACCAACCACTGGTACTTCACCAACAACGAGACCAAGAACACCACGCTGCAGTTGTTCAGCGACTGGACCGACAGCTTCTCCACCGAGCTGAAGATTGCCAACCAGACCTTCGACCAGATCAACGGTGCCTTCGTGAAGAACACCGAAGTCCAGGTCGATGTCCCGGGTGGCACGATCTTCATCGGTGAAGACGACAACCGTCACGAGAACCAGATCAACACCGATCGCATCGACGCCACGTTCGCCGGTACCTATTTTGCCGGAGACCACACCATCAAGGGCGGTGTTGACTACCTGCGTCATGACGTGTTCAACCTGTACGGCAAGACCCTGCACGGCGAATGGCGTTTTGACAGCCTGGAAGACTTCGCCGCTGGCAACTACGACCAGTACACTATTCGCATGCCGGCTGCCGGATTCGGCGTTGAGGATACGGCCGCAGCCCTGGTCTACACTCAGGTCAGCCCGTTCATCCAGGATACTTGGCAGGTCAACGACAACCTGTCGATCCAGTACGGTGTGCGCATGAACATCCCGAAGGCCAAGTCGGCTCCGGAAGTGGCGCCGGGCTTCCAGGAAGCCTTCGGATACACCAACGCCTACAAGCTGGGGTCCAGCAACAAGGTCATCCTGCCGCGTGCGTCCTTCAACTACCAGTTTGACACCGAGCGTTACTCGCAGCTGCGCGGTGGCATCGGCGCGTTCCAGAGCATTCCGCCGTTCGTCTGGCTGGCAAACCCTTACCAGAACAACGGTGTGACGGCAGTGCGTTTCCGCCACTTCGATCCGTCCACGCTGCCGTTCGAGCCGGATCCGTACAACCAGCCGCTGCCGCCGGGCGTCACGCTCGGAAACCTCGTCTGCGGTGAAGATGGCGTGACCTGCCAGGTTGATGCGATGCATCCAGACTTCAAGCTGCCGAGCGTATGGAAGCTCAGCCTGGGTTACGACCATGAACTGCCGTGGTGGGGCATGATCGCCTCCGTCGAATGGCAGTCGATCCGCGCCCGCGACGGCATGTTCTATCAGGCGATCAACCTCGGCGAAGCCCAGGGGCAGCTGGCCGACGGTCGCGACTACTTCTATTGCAACCTGGGTTTCTCGGGTTCGGGCTCCAGCAGCAACCGCAACTGTGACGCCAATCCGGCGTTCAGCACCCGCTCCACGGTGATGACCAACACCGACAAGGGCAAGTCGAACGCGATCACCTTCTCGCTGAGCAAGCCGATGAGCAACGGCTGGTACGGCAACCTGAGCTACACCTATACCGATGCGGATGAAGTCGCTTCGGACGGCAGCTCGCAGGCCTTCTCCAGCTACCAGTTCGTGTCGCGCCTGAACCCGAACCAGGAGATCGCCACCACCGCCGGCCGCCTGATCCGCAACTCGATCAAGCTGTCGCTGGGCTGGGAGCACGCATTCTTCGGCGACTACAAGACCAGCATCACCGCGTTCTACAACGGTCGTGACGGCTTGCCGTATACCTGGACCTTCAACGGTGATCCGAACGGTGACGGCATCTTCCAGGATCCGGTCTATATCCCGCTGGTTGACGATCCGATCGTCAGCTACGGTTCGGCCACGCCGGAGCAGATTGCGGCCTTCCACGAGTTCATCAACAACAACTCGTATCTGGCCAGCCGACGTGGTCAGGTTGCCGAGCGCAACGGCGACCACTATCCGTGGGTGAATCAGCTGGATCTGGGTATCCAGCAGGAGTTGCCGGGCTTCATGAAGGAGCACAAGGCGGTCCTGCGCGTGGACGTCTACAACTTCCTCAACCTGCTCAGCAACGACTGGGGCCTGACCTACGGTGACACCTTCTCGGACAACACCCGTCAGCTGACCCGCTTTGGCGGTCTCAACGCAGACGGCACCTATGTCTACAACCTGGGTAGCCCGGACAACCCGAACGCCGAAGATCTGGAAATCTACGATTCTGACGCTGGCTACCCGTCACGCCTAGTTTCACGCTGGTCGGTGATGGCCACCCTGCGCTACGAGTTCTGATCGCGCGATCAAGCAACTCGAGTGGTATCGAAACGGCCGGGTTCATCCCGGCCGTTTTGTTTTCATCAGCATCGTTGGTCGGTGAATCGCGCTTGACCGCCAAGGTCAAACGCGGCAACGTCGCCATTGACGTCGCCGCAGCGCGGCGAGGGGAAATTTCATGATCAGTCCGGGCGTTTTTCGCGAATTCGTACCCACGCATACCCTGCCTCCGGGTGATCGCGTTGAGCTTGCCAAGTCAAGCCACGTGATTACCTACCAGTCAGGTCAGGTGGTGTTCCAGCGTGGCGAAGAGGCCAACGCCGTGGTCTATCTGGTTTCCGGGGAGGTTGAACTGGTCAGCGAGCGCGGCACCCGTCGCGTTGCCGCCGCGACCGAGGAAGCCCGGCATCCGTTGTCCGGCGGCGCGCGCTACCTCAATACCGCGACCGCGCTGCGCCCTTCGCAGCTGCTTTTCGTCGACCGCGACAAGATGGACGTGATGCTGACCTGGGCGCAGACCGGCGTGGTCGAAGTGCAGGACATCGGTGCCAGCGAGCCCGGCGACTGGATGAGCACCATGCTCTGCAATCCGGTGTTCCAGCGTATTCCGGCCGCCAACATTGCCCAGGTGATCGCCTGCGTGGATTTCCAGAAGGTCGATGAGGGGCAGGTGCTGATCGCACAGGGCGACGTAGGCGACTTCTACTACGTTCTGACCGATGGCGCCTGCGAGGTTCTGCGTCGGGAAGGCGATGGCCCGACCGAACGCATCGACGAAATCGGACCAGGTCGAGGATTTGGTGAAGAAGCCCTGGTGTCCGGCGAACCCCGCAATGCCACGATCCGAGTGACCGAATCCGGAAGCGTGGTGCGCCTGTCTGCTGATGATTTCCAGCGCCTGCTGCGTGATCCGCTGCTGTCCACCACCACCCTGGACGACCTGCCCAAACAATTGACCCTCGTCGACGTGCGGCTGCCTGAGGAATACGCTCGCGGCCATTTGCCGGACGCCATCAACGTGCCGCTGCGTTCGCTCCGCGGCGAGGCGGAAAGCATGGACAAGGGCCAGCCGCTGGTCGTCTATTGCGACACGGGGCGGCGCAGTGCCTCTGCGGCATTCCTGTTCAGCGAACGTGGGTTTGATGTCCGGCTGGTCAGGGAAGGCGTCAGCCCAGAGCAGATGAGCGACTCCTGATACCCGGTCGATTGCCGGAAACTATCGGGGCAATTGTCCCGCACACCGCCCTGTGTCATCCTTGCCTGTTCACTAATCGAAGAGAGTATGGAAAGCGATGGCGCTTGAGACGGTCAACACCCGGATCTTCCCCACCAACGGCGGCCTCGACGTGCTGTCGCGCGAAGAAGTCAGCCGCTTGCGCGACGTATCCACCGGTGGCCAGCACGAGCTGCTGCGCCGCTGCGCGCTGGCGGTGCTGACTTCTGGCAGCCACAACGATGATCCGCGTGCCGCCAGCGAGCTGTATCCGGATTTCGACATCCAGGTATTGCAGCAGGATCGCGGTGTCCGCTTCGAGCTGAGCAACGCGCCGGCCATGGCCTTTGTCGACGGCGAGATCATCGGCGGTGTCGCCGAATTACTGGTGTCGGTGGTGCGCGACATCGCCTATGTGGCCGACGAGATGGACGGCGACGGTGCCTTCGACCTGACCACCTCCCCCGGCATCACCAACGCCGTCTTCGAAATCCTGCGCAACGCCCGCGTCATGCGTCCACGCGTCGATCCCAGTCTGGTCGTCTGCTGGGGTGGTCACTCGATCTCGCGGGAGGAGTACGACTACACCAAGACCGTCGGCTACGAGCTGGGCCTGCGGGGGCTCGATATCTGCACCGGCTGTGGCCCGGGCGCGATGAAGGGCCCGATGAAGGGCGCCACCATTGCCCACGCCAAGCAGCGGCGGACCGGCAATCAGTACATCGGCATCACCGAGCCTGGCATCATTGCCGCAGAGTCACCAAACCCGATTGTCAACCGGCTGGTGATCATGCCGGACATCGAAAAGCGTCTGGAAGCCTTCGTGCGAATGGGCCACGGCATTATCGTGTTCCCGGGTGGCGTCGGCACGGCGGAGGAAATTCTCTACCTGCTCGGCATCCTGCTGCATCCGGACAATGCTGACGTGCCGTTCCCGCTGGTGTTCACTGGCCCGGCGAAGTCAGCGGCCTATTTCGAGCAGATCGACCGCTTCCTCAAACTCACTCTGGGCCAGGCAGCGTCGAGTCGCTACCAGATACTGGTTGACGATCCGGTCGGGGTGGCCCGGACAATGAAGTCCGGCCTGTCCAAGGTCAAGCAGTTCCGCATCGAGCAGCGCGACGCTTTCTTCTTCAACTGGGGTCTGACGATCCCGGAAGCCTTCCAGTTCCCGTTCGTGCCGACGCATGAAAAAATGGCCGCCCTGAACCTGCACCGCGAGCAGCCTGCTCACGAGCTGGCTGCCGATCTGCGCCGCGCCTTTTCCGGCATCGTTGCCGGTAACGTCAAGGAAGACGGCATGCGCCGCGTCGAGGAGTTCGGCCCGTTCCAGATCGACGGTGACAAGGACATCATGCGTGCCCTCGACGACATGCTCCGCTCCTTCGTCGAACAGCGCCGCATGAAGATTTCGGGGGAATATCGGCCCTGCTACCGCGTGGTGGCCTGAGCGACCGGCGCGAAAAGTGCCGGGCAAAACGCGAAAACCCGCCGACAGGCGGGTTTTCCGAAAAATGGCGCCCAAGGTAGGACTCGAACCTACGACCCCCTGATTAACAGTCAGATGCTCTAACCAGCTGAGCTACTTGGGCGCGGAGCCGAGCATTCTGCAGCAGTCCGTTGGGGGCGTCAATAGCAGTCAGTTCATGTTTGCGGGCACGTCGCGGCCAGACGTTCGTCCAGCGGCGGTGCACCATGCAATCGCCCCTTGTTGTTCAGCACCAGTGACTGCGCCTTCGACGGTCCGCGCCGATCACAGATCGTGAAGCGCACGTTGGAGCCACCGTTGCCGCCGCTTGGCTGGAACACCAGCCGGGTGCGACCGACACTGGTGGTCATGCGGACCCCTTCCGGGAGCGCTTGCACCCTGTCCAGCAAGAAGTCTCCGGCGTCGTGCTCGCGATTGCCGTTGCGATCGATGAATCCAATCCAGCCCTGTGACCAGTCGGCACCGCCATCGCAGCCATTGCCGTTGCCGCTGGGGCACAGGACGGTTCGGGTGTTCGTCAGGGTGGCCTGGGTTATCGCACGCTGCACGGAATTGAGGATGCTGGCGCGGGTCGTGGTCGCGTTGGTGGCGTCCACGCTTCCGCGATAGCCGGGGATTGCAATCCCCAGCAGCACCGCCACTACGGCGATGCCGGCAAGCAGTTCGATAAGCGACATTCCCCGAAACGCCACGGGCGGCATGTGACGGTGCGACTGATGAGCGAAGAGATGCATGGCGGGCTCCTTGATTCGACAAGGCCATGCTGACGCCAGCCGCAGACGGGCACTATCGGGAGGCTTCCCGATTCGGCGTAGGAAATGTCTGATTCGATTCGCTGGGTGCGTTGCGTGGCGCTCTGGCGCGCATCGCTATACTGGCGGTTTGACCGCTGCGAGGATCGCGCAATGCCGGAAACCCCGTCCGAGCGTTTCAGGCTGGTTGCACCGTATCAGCCGGCCGGCGACCAGCCGTCGGCTATCCGTCGCCTGGTTGACGGCTTCGATGCAGGGCTTGCGCACCAGACGCTGCTCGGCGTTACTGGTTCGGGCAAGACCTTCACCATCGCCAACTTGGTCAACGAGATCCAGAAACCGACGCTGGTGATGGCGCCGAACAAGACGCTTGCCGCCCAGCTGTACGGCGAGTTCCGCGAGTTCTTCCCGGAGAATGCTGTCGAGTACTTCGTCAGTTATTACGACTACTACCAGCCCGAAGC
>JAGRJX010000358.1 GCA_020442545.1 Lysobacterales bacterium | reverse complement strand
TCATGGCGCCGGCGCCGTAGCGGTCCACGGCCGCCTGGCGGGCGATCTCGGCCGCGTACGGCGCGTCCAGTTCCACCGGTGGTTCGTGCGGATGCGCGTGGTTGGCTTCGGCCTGTGCCTGCGCCAGCTCGGCGGCGCTGATGAAGCCGACCTCGTGCATGCGCTCCAGCACGTAGTTGCGGCGGACCAGGGCACGCTCGGGGTTGGTGATGGGGTTGCCGCTGGACGGGAACTTGGGGATCGAAGCCAGCATGGCGCATTCGGCCAGGGTCAGCTGGTCCAGGGTCTTGCCGTAGTAGAACTCGGCGGCAGCGGCGATGCCGTAGCTGCGATGCCCGAAGAAGCCCTTGTTGAGGTAGAGCTCGAGGATTTCGTCCTTGCCCAGTTCCCGCTCCATCTTGAGCGCAAGGAACATCTCGGTCAGCTTGCGCGTGTACGAATACTCGTTGCTGAGAAAGAACTGCTTGGCGACCTGCTGTGTGATGGTGCTGCCGCCGGGCACGCGATCCTTGTCGGACGTGGCCAGGAGCCACACCGCGCGCGTGACGCCGCGCCAGTCCACTCCCGGGTGTTCGTAAAAGCGAGCGTCCTCGATCGCGATCACCGCTTGTTTCACGCGCTCGGGAACGTCGGCAATCCGCACCGGATAGCGCCGGGTCTCGCCGAACAGCGCAATCAGTTTGCCGTCGGCACTGCTGACGGTAAGTGGCTGCTGCAGCTCCACGTCGCGGAGCGCGGAAACATCGGGCAGGGTCGGGACAATCAGCCAGTAGAGGACGCCGAGCGTGATCCCGCCAATCAGGACCGCGGCCAGGCTCAGGTAAAGTCCCAGCCGCAGCAGGCGGCGCAGTCTTGGCATGGTCGAACCCTGGAAAGTTTGCGGAGATGAGGCGACAGGAGTATAGATCGCGGCATCCATGCTCGAAAGACTGGAGCCGCAGACTGCCCGGGAAAACGCCGATATCGAACCCTGCGGGAACGGCGGGTTGCTTCGAGGTTCGCGGCCATCAAGGCATCGGCGCCGGTGTCGGTCCAGGGCCCGGAAAGGGCGTAGAACCGGGAATTCTTGCCGGGAACGCCGGGGATGCAGGCCGCTCCGGCGCGGGTCAATCGACAGGCTGTCTGGAACGAAATTTCACAAAGTGTTGCCATTTCATAAAGAATCGGTATTTAATGTAGTTGTGTAGTATTCGCTCCTAAGAGCCCGTGGGAAGGGGAGAAACCGTGGGTCTGTTCACACAGAAAAAGCCACCGCTGGTTGGTGTGGATGTCAGCTCCACCGCGGTCAAGCTGTTGCAGCTCAGCCAGTCGGGTGGGCGCTATCGCGTGGAAAATTACGCGGTTGAGCCCCTGCCGCCGAATGCCGTGGTGGAGAAGAACATCGTCGAGGTGGAAGCCGTCGGCGAGGCCATCAAGCGCGCCGTGGCGCGATCCGGCACCAAGCTCAAGCATGCGGCCGCGGCCGTATCCGGCTCGGCGGTGATCACCAAGACGATCCCGATGCAGGCCAATCTCGACGCAGACGAGATGGAAGACCAGGTGCAGGTGGAGGCCGGTCAGTACATCCCGTACCCGATCGATGAAGTCAGCATGGACTTCGAGGTGCTGGGTCCGGTCAAGGACAACCCCGAGATGGTGGAAGTCCTGCTGGCGGCCTCGCGTACCGAGAACGTGGATGTCAGGGTGGCTGCGCTTGATCTCGGCGGGTTGACCGCCCAGGTCGTTGATGTCGAAGCCTTCGCCATGGAGAACGCCTTCCGGCTGATCTCCGACCAGTTGTCCGTCCCCAAGGACGCGCTGGTGGCCCTGGTTGATGTTGGCGCCACCATGACCACGCTCAACGTGCTGCGCAACCAGCGCAGCATCTACACGCGCGAGCAGGTATTCGGCGGCAAACAGCTGACCGACGAGGTGATGCGTCGCTACGGCCTCAGCTACGAAGAGGCCGGACTGGCAAAGCGCCAGGGCGGACTGCCGGAAAGTTACGAGGTCGAAGTGCTGGAACCGTTCAAGGAAGCGATGGTCCAGCAGGTCAGCCGGCTTCTGCAGTTCTTCTATGCCGGCAGCGAGTTCAACCGGGTTGACCAGGTCGTGCTGGCCGGTGGTTGTGCCTCCATTCCCGGCATGGCCGAAATGGTGGAGGAGCAGCTGGGCGTGTTGACCATCATCGCCAACCCGCTGGCCAACATGTCGCTGTCCTCGCGCGTGCAGGCGCAGTCGCTGACGCAGGATGCGCCAGCGCTGATGATTGCCTGCGGCCTGGCCCTGAGGAGTCTCGACTGATGGCCAGAATCAACCTACTCCCCTGGCGCGCGGAGCGCCGTTCGCAGCGTCAGCGCGAATTCGTGATGATGATGATTGCCGCAGCCATACTTGGCCTGCTGGCAACCTTCGGCATCATCGAGGTATTCAATGGAAAGATCGCGAACCAGCAGGGGCGCAATACGCTACTGCAGAACGAGATCACCCAGCTGGATGCCAAGATCAAGGCGATCGAGGGTCTCGAGACCAAAAAGGCGCAGCTGCTGCAGCGCAAGCAGGTCATCGAGCAACTGCAGGCCAATCGCTCACAGATGGTGCATCTGTTCGACGAACTGGTTCGCACGATTCCGGAAGGCGTGCAGTTGGGCTCCATCAAGCAGGCCGGCAATCTGCTGACCCTGGAAGGCATGGCACAATCCAACGCGCGCGTCAGCATGTACATGACCAACCTGGATGCGTCTGGCTGGATCACCAAGCCCGAAGTGACCGTGATCGAAGCCAAGGGCGAGAACAAGTCTCTCCCCTACGTCTTCAAGCTTCAGGTCACGTTGACCAAGCCAGGCGGCGAAAAAGATGCCGAGGACGGTATGGATGACGCGGCAGGGGGTGTGCAATGAGCAGCTTCGACATCCGCAACCCTGACTTTTCCAATGCTGGCGGCTGGCCGACCGGCGTCAAGATGGTATTCGGGCTGATCATCATCCTGCTCATCATTGGCGGTGGCTGGTATTTCTTCGTTGCCGACAAGCGCACCGAGCTGCAAAGCCTGGAGCGCAAGGAGCTCGACCTGAAGGCGCAGTTCGAGGCCAAGCAGGCAAAAGCGGTGAATCTTGAGCCGCTGCGCGCGCAGCTGGAGGAAATGGAAGTCATGCTGCAGCAGATGCTGCGCCAGTTGCCGAGCAAGACCGAGATGCCGGAGTTGATCGTCGACATCTCGCAAACGGCGCTGGCTACCGGCATCCAGAACGAACTCTTCCAGCCCGGTCCGGAAGTGCCCAAGGAGTTCTACGCGGAGAAGCCGATCACCCTGCGCATGCTTGGCTCCTATCATCAGTTTGGCGCGTTTGTGAGCGGAGTTGCCTCGCTGCCCCGGGTGGTGATCATGACCATGCACGACATCTCGCTCAAGCCGCGCGATGGCGACGCGATTGGTGCCAATGGACAGCTGGTCCTGGAGGGTACGGTAAAGACCTACCGCTACCTTGATGAGGAAGAGCAGGCGGCACAGGCAGATGCCGCACAGGGGGGTGCCAAATAATGCGTTCCCGTGACATCAAGACCAGACGGACGACGGCACGGCGCGTCGCGTCGTTCACGCTCGTCGCCTTTGCATTGGCGGCCCTGTCGGGCTGCAGTCGGGGCGACGCGGACCTGCGTGCCTACATTCAGCAGATCAACGCACGCCCGGCGGCCCCGCTCGAACCACTGCCGGTAATCCAGCAGTTCGAAACATTCGAATATTCCGCGCAGAATCTGCGCGATCCGTTCAGCACGCCGCTACAGGAGCAGGAGACGACCGCAAGCGCGGGCCTGCGCCCGGACCCGGATCGACGCAAGGAACTGCTCGAAGCGTTCCCGCTGGATAGCCTCGATATGGTCGGCACGCTGGGCACCGGCGCATCGATGCTCGGCCTGATCGTGGACCCCGAAGGCGTGGTGTACAGGGTCCGGCCCGGCAATTACATGGGTCAGAGCGATGGCAAGATCAAGGCAGTACATGAAGATCGGATTGATTTGGTGGAACTGGTTCCGGATGGGGCCGGCGGCTGGATTGAACGCGACGCCACCGTCGCTCTGGACGACCAATAGGCATTGGGGGATAGCACGATGACCGCGATGAATGCGAAACACCATGGACAGGAGCGGACGATGTGGCGGCGGCTGGCAGCCGTTGCGGCTACCGTTCTGTTCGCGGCGGCCCTCCCGGCCCAAGCGGAAAATGTCCTCCAGGATGTCAGTTTCTCTGCTGCCGGCGATGGCGGCGTCAACGTGACGCTACAGTTGGCCGGGCCGGCCGGGGATGCACAGATATTTACAACCGAATCTCCACCGCGGATCGCGGTCGATCTGCCGGACACCCGAAGCGAAGTGGCCAACCGCCGAATCGCCGTGGGCTCGGGCGCCACCAGCGCCATTTCGACCATCGAAGCCGGCGGCAAGACCCGGGTGGTCATCGATCTGTTCCAGATGGCGACATACGACGCACGCACCGAAGGCAATCGTGTCCTGCTCAGGATCGGTAGCGCGCATGCCGGTTCGCCTGCGGCCACGCAGGCGGGCGACCAGTCCGACCCCGCCAAGCGCATCGGCGATGGCGTATCCGTTTCCAACATCGACTTCCGCCGCACGCCGGCCGGAGCCGGGCGGGTGATCATCACCTTCGACGGGGAAGGGGCGGTTGCCGACATGCAGACCGAAGGCGGATCGATCTACATTGATCTGGCCCACGTCGGCCTGCCTGACAATCTGGCGCAGCGCCTTGACGTCACCGACTTCGCAACCCCGGTGCAGACCATCGAGTCGCGTCGCAACCGTGGCGGTACCGGGATCCGCGTCAACACCGCTGGAGACATGGAGTCCCTGGCCTACCAGACCGGCAATGAATATGTGATTGAAGTGTCCCCGGTGGCCGAAGAGGAAGTTGCCGCTGCAAGCAACGAAGGCGGCACCCTTGGCGGTGATCAGGTGAAGGCCTACAACGGCGAGCCGGTCACCTTCAACTTCCAGGACATTCCGGTGCGCACGGTGCTGCAGCTCATTGCCGAGCAGTCCGGCAAGAATATCGTTGCTGCGGACACGGTTCAGGGCAACATTACCCTGCGCCTGATGAACGTGCCCTGGGACCAGACGCTGGACATCATTCTGCGCGCCAAACAGCTCGACAAGCGCGAGGATGGCAACGTGATCTGGGTGGCTCCTCAGAGCGAGATCGCCAGCTTCGAGAAGGCGCTGGCCGATGCACGCATCGAACTGGAGCAGCGTGAAGCTCTGCAGACGGTGTACATCCCGGTCAACTACGGCAGCGCCGAGGAAATTGCCAACCTGCTGACCTCCGAGGCCCAGCAATCTCAGGGCGGCGGTGCCAGCGGTGGTGGTGCCGGCGGTGGTGCCATGCAACAGCGCGGCTTCCTGTCCCCGCGCGGCAGCGTCACCTTCGATAGCCGCAGCAACACGCTGCTGCTTAACGACATTCCGAGCAAGATCGCGGAAATCCGCGAGTTGATCGAAATCCTCGACCGCCCGGTAGACCAGGTGCTGATCGAGGCGCGGATCGTGATCGCCACCGAAGACTTCTCGCGTGAAATGGGCGCTCGATTCGGCGCTGCCGGCATCCAGTACAACTCAGGCAATACGGTCCTGACACACGGCAGCCTGGAAAGCACCAACCAGGCTCGCAACGGACTGGTGGAGCTCCTCCATGACCCGGACGCGGACGGACCGACGTTCCAGGTGCCTTCCGGATACAACGTCAACCTGCCGGCTCTGAATCCTCTGGCGTCGAAGTTTGCACTGGGCATTCTGGGAGCGAACTACCTGCTTGATCTGGAGCTCTCGGCGCTGGAAACCGAAGGCCGCGGTGAAGTCGTGGCCAACCCGCGCGTGATCACTTCCAACCAGCAGGAAGCGGTGATCAAGCAGGGTGATGAAGTCGGCTATGTAACCCAGCAGAACTCCGGCGGTGCCGGTGGCCAGTTCACCGTGCAGTTCAAGGAAGTGGTGCTGGAGCTGAAGGTCACCCCGACCATCACCCAGGACGACCGCGTGTTCCTGAAGATGAACGTCAAGAAGGACCAGGTGGAAGGCTACGTGCAGACGGCGCTGTACAGCGTGCCGCAGATTTCCAAGCGCGAAATCAACACCTCCGTGCTGGTGGACAATGGCCAGACGGTGGTGCTGGGAGGCGTCTACGAGTTCAAGAACAAGGAAGACGTCAGCAAGGTGCCATTCCTTGGCGACCTCCCGGGTATCGGCAAGCTGTTCCAGAACAAGCTTGGCGAAAAGAGCAAGGCGGAGTTGCTGATCTTCGTGACCCCGAAGATTCTGCGTCCGGCACCCAAGCGATAACAGCACGCTCACGCTTCGATCCGGAAGAGGGCCCGCATTGTCGGGCCCTCTTTCGTTTTCGTACCTGCTTGGCACAGGCGGGTATGATGACAGCGATCCCGTCCGCCCTGCCTTGGGTGCGGGAACACAGCAACTCGGCAGGAGGGGGCTGATATGAAGCGGACTCTGGCGGCGGGTGACGTCCTGTTCAGCGAAGGCGATGCCGCAGGCAGCGCCTATCTGGTGGAATCGGGATCACTGGCGGTGGTGGCTGATGACGAAGGCAGCGAAGTCCTGTTGAGCGAACTTGGCGCCGGAGCCATCCTTGGCGAAATGGCGGTAATCGACGCCGCGCCGCGTACCGCGACGGTTCGGGCCATTACTGATGCAGTGCTTATCGAGATAGACCGTGGCCAGCTTGCCGAACGTATCGAGCGGTCTGATCCGGTGGTCCGATCGTTGCTGGAAGGGCTGCTGAAGCGCTACCGCGGGGCCATGTCGGCCATGCGCGGACAGGTGGCCGAAGCCGAGGACGGTTTCGATCACGGCGGCGGCATGGGCAAGATCCGTCTGGAATCGCAACTGCGCGAGGCGCTGGCGAACAACGGCCTCGACCTGCGTCTGCAGCCGTTGCTGGAGATCGCACGGGATGAGTTGGGTGGCTACGAAGCGCTGGTGCGCTGGAACCATCCGGAACGTGGTCCGGTTTCGCCCGCCGAGTTCATCGCCTTGGCGGAAGAGACCTCGCTGATCGTGCCGGTCGGCGAATACGTGCTGGACCACGCCTGTCGGGCACTGAAGGCGCTCCATGCCGGGGGCAGGTCGCCGTTCATCGCGATCAACGTCTCGGCGCGGCAGCTGGCCGAGCAGGGTCTGATCGACCGCATTGTTGCACGCACTACCGAATCCGGGCTGCCGCACGCTGCGCTCAAGGTTGAAATTACCGAAAGCCTTTCGCTGGACTACGGCATGGTGGCGGAAGTCATCGCCGAGTGTCACGGCCACGGCATCAAGGTGGCGATGGACGACTTTGGCACCGGCTACTCGGGCATGGAGCACCTGCACCGTCTTGAATTCGACACGGTGAAAATCGACCAGGCCTACGCCCGCAACATGCATGCATCAAAACGCGCAATGGCGATCCTGCAGCACATGGTGGGCATGGTGCATGACCTGGGTGCCGACGTGGTGGTGGAGGGCATCGAGGAAGCCGCGCAGCTGGAGGTGCTTCAGGAGCTGGGCGTCCGTTACGCGCAGGGCTACCTCATCGGGAAGCCGCAGCCGCTGTCCGACTGGCTGGTCTGAGCGCCGCAGTTTCGTTGGAAGCGGGCCTGCCACTGGTCATGCTGACCATTGACCGGTGGACGTGCCGGAACCCTCGGCTAGCATTGATGTCGAAGGCCGCGCGAGCCGCCTTGCCATCCCGCCACAGCAAACAGAATCCAATGGACATGCCTGAAACCACGCCAGTCGCCGATTTGCATGGCGCCTTTTCCGGACTTCGCGAAGAGCTGGGTCGCTGCATCATTGGGCAGAGCGCCCTGGTTGACCGCCTGCTGATAGCGCTGCTGGCAGATGGTCATCTGCTGGTCGAAGGCGCCCCCGGACTGGCCAAGACTACCGCGGTCAAGGCGCTGGCGGACCGAATCGAAGGTGATTTCCACCGCATCCAGTTCACGCCCGACCTGCTGCCGGCTGACCTTGTAGGCACGCAAATCTACAACCCGCGCACCACCGAGTTCAGCGTCCATCAGGGGCCGATCTTCTCTAACCTGATCCTGGCCGACGAGATCAACCG
>JAGRJX010000357.1 GCA_020442545.1 Lysobacterales bacterium | reverse complement strand
TCTGGCGCGGGGAATTCCCGACCGATGACGTGGTCACCCATGCCATCGGCGAGCTGCGTCGCGCCTTTGGCGACGATCCGCGGACGGCGGCCTACATCCGCACCATTCCGCGCGTTGGCTATGCCCTGGTAGCAGCCGTGGAGCAGTCTCCGACTGCGGCCGTGATGACGACTGCGGAGTCGGAGACGTCGGACAACCCGGAACGCCCACCGGGCAAGCCAGCCGCGTTCCGGCGCACGACACGCTGGGCAATGCTGGCGGTGGCCGTTGCCTTCGCGCTGATTGCCGCGCTGCGCTTCTGGCCCGGCGATTCCCGGCCCGTCGGCGGAGAGAGCCCGGCTCGGTACGCTGGTGTAGAAGATCGCAGCGTCCGGCAGGCTGCAGGGGACGCAGGGGCAAATGCACCGCGCGAGGTGCCTGTCAGCTATCTTCGTGGACAGGAGCAGCTGCCGAATGCGTCGCCCGATGGCAGTCTGGTGGCCTATTCGGCGCAGCCGGATCCGGCAGGCCCGAGGCGGGTCTACATCCAGGCCATGGATGGCGGGACGCCGCGACCGGTCTCGACCGTCGACGTCGACTCCGAAGCCGCACCGGTGTTTTCAGCGGACGGACGCCGCCTGGTATTCCAGCGCGTGCGCGGTGAACAATGCCGCTTCGTGATCGCCAGTGTCCTCGGCGGCAGCGAGCAGGAAATCGGATCCTGTTCGCCGCATGTGATTACCCACGTGGACTGGGCCCCGGACAGTCGATCACTGCTTGTCCCGATGGTGTCCGCAGACTCACCGCCACACCTTGTGCTTCATCTATGGCATCTGGCAGATAGCCGCGTGGAGCCGCTTCGCTACCCGACCGACGCGGACAGCAACGACGTTCAGGCGCGCTACTCGCCGGATGGCAGCCGCATTGCTTTCAGGCGCGGCGTGATGCCCAACAGCGATCTGTTCGTGATGGACGCCGACGGAAGCAATCAAAAGCAGCTGACCCGATTTGGCGGCGCCATTCCCGGCTTTGACTGGAGCAGCGACGGGCGCTGGCTGCTGTTTCCCTCCGATCACGATGGCGGCATGCGTCTGTGGCGCGTGGATACCCGCTCCGGTGAATTGACGCCGACCGCCGTTCGCAACGTTGAGTGGCCGGATGCGGCGCGACTGCGGGATGTGCTGGTGTTCACTCGTGGTGAAGCCAGCAGCGAAGTGGTGGAAATGGACGTCGATGGTGCCGCCGATGCCGCGCCTCGCCTCCTCTCACAGTCATCGCGGGGCGACTCCCTGCCGGCTTACGCACCCGACGGCGAACGGATCGCCTTCGTGTCCTGGCGCCGGGGCGAAGCCGGGATGTTCGTCCGTGATGCCAGCGGTGTGCGACTGCTGTCGCTGCACGGCGAGGCAGAGATGGACAAGCCGGTTTGGTCTCCGGACGGCCGACAGCTTGCGTATGTGGTCAACAACGGAACGGGCCGGCTGTTTGTCGCAGACGTGGCGGCGGCGCGAGCGCGGGACATCTCGCCCGATGGCTATTCGGCTTCACGCCCGGTATTCAGTGCGGACGGTAAGGCGCTCATCTTCGGCGCACGCGAGCCGGACAGCCGTCATGCCGATCTCTGGCGGCTGGATCTGGCCAGCGGCGCGATGACCCGGCTCACCGACCGAGGCGGCATGTATCCACAGCGCCTGCCGGATGGCGACCTGGTATTTCTCGAGTCCAACGCGGGCGAACACTGGCGCCGGCTCGGCAACGATGGCGATGTGGCGGATCTGGGTCTGGAAGGTGTCGGGTTCTGGAATCGGGACGCCTGGCAGGTTACCGATACGGGCATGGTTGCGCTGATCTCTTCCGAGCCGTTCGGGCTGTATCGCCATCGCTGGGACGGCGGTGGCTGGCAGCTTATGGAGCCACTCGGCTACGAGCGGCTCGGCGACGTCCAGTTCAGCCTCAGTCCCGACGGACGCCGGTTGGCCGTCACCAACGTTCGCGAATGGACCGGCGATGTGTTCCGGATCGAGGGGGCGCTCTAGGAGCCTGCGCGGCTGGCGAGCGTTGCGGAACCCATTGCGCCGGCGGCGGATTGTCCAGCATGGCCGCAGCCGCGCTTGCCAGCGCACATCATGGAGTGGCGGTGAAGCCGATAACTGATTGATCAGAAACGCTTTGCTGCGCGGTTTCGGCGTTTCTTCATCCTTTCTTCGGAGCTTTCTCGGGGTTTCCTCGCGCCACGTCGGGACTCCCGAGCCATTCGCGCGCTATCCCGATGACCTTCCGCTCCGAGGAGGCCATCATGCACCGTCGACCCCTGTTCGCGCCGAGTGGCGCTGCTTTGTTCCGATCCACGCGTCCCTGCGTCGGCATCCCTTCGCGGCGCGCATCACGGCGTGCGGATCGAGATCGTGAGCCTGCCGCGATGCGGCATCGCGTCGAGAAACTGGCCGTCGGGAACGAGCCGATCCTGTCCACGCGGCCGCGGCTGATGCTGGTGCTCGGTGGCGGTCTGCTCGCCACGGCCCGGGATTACCGGTTCCGGCTTCCGACTGGCAGCGCGCTGGTGCTTGACGGCGGAGAGCCGTTCCTGCTGCGGGCAGATGGCGGATTGCCGCTTGCCTTGCTTTCTTTCGAGCCCGACTCGCGGTGCCTGCTGCGTCCGGCCTCGCGGCCTGCCTCAGACCCGGCGCGAAGCCAGCTGCTGCCAATGGTCCACGAACCGCAAAGCCAGGTTGCCGACCTGCTTTGCCGGCTTGCGGAAACCCTGCAACGCACCGGCACCGACCAGCTTTACGGCCTGCGCCCGGCGCAGTCCTGGCTCGACGCGCTGCTCGCCGCGCAGCTCGAATACCAGCCGCTGATCGACCGCTGCCATGGGCGCACGCCGGAGCGTCGCCGCGACCTGTTCGTGCGTCTGGCGCGGGTGCGCACGATGCTCTCAAGCGGCGATGGCGGGGATGCGGACGTCGGGCAGCTGGCGCGTGCCGCGCGATTGTCTCCCTCGCACTTCGTGCGGCTGTTTCACAAGGTGTTTGGCGAGCCGCCGCACAGCTTCCGGCTGCGTCGACGCATGGAGCATGCGCGCGCACTGCTTTGCAGTTCCGATCTCAGCGTTCAGGCGGTGATGGCCCAGACAGGCTTCGACAATCATTCCTGCTTCGCGCGTGCGTTCCGGCGACATTTTGGCTGCAGTGCGAGCGCACTTCGTGCCCAGCGCCAGGTAGGCGCCGCCTGATGGCCGATTGTCAGCGGTTGCGCAGAATGTTGCCGGGCAGGAATTGCCAGGTGCGAGTGATGTTGAGGATGTCCACGTTTTCCCGGGTCTCGGGGATCGGCGCGAACGGCGAGGACAGGCGGACGATGCGCACTGCGGCTTCGTCCAGCAGCGGCTCGCCGCTGGACTGGATGATCTCCACGCTTTCCACCGTACCGTCGCGGCGCACCTCCACGGTCATCACCACCTCGCCGTGCAGGTTGCGGCGGCGTGCCTCGTCCGGATAGTTGAGGTTGCCGATGCGCTCCACCCGCGCCACCCAGCCGCGCAGGTAGCTGGCGTATTCATAGGCCTTGGTGCTGGCGGTGAGGAACTTGCGCTTGGGTCGCTTGGCGTACTGGCGACTCTGCCGTTCGATCTCCGCCGACAGCCGCGCCATCTCCAGTTTCTGGCGCAGGATTTCGCGGTCGCTGGGGATCGGCAGATCGGGTGACGGGCGCTTCTCCAGATCATTCACCTGGGGGGTCGAGTCGTCGGTGGTCGTGACCAGCGCCTGGCTGTGGTCCGGTTCGGGGCGCGGCATGCTCGGTTCGATCTCGACCGGAGCGAGACCGGGTTCCGGCAACGGCGTGTGGCCGGTCTGCGCTTCACTGGGGCGGTCGCGCAGTCGGCTTTCACCGCCGCCGGTCTGGTTGTTCTGCGACAGGTAGTCTGCTTGCTCCGGCGCCATTTCGGTTTGCGTCCGCGCCAGAATCACATCGAGCGTCGGCGCCACCGGCGCGGCGTCCTCGCGGCTGAACCCGATTCCCAGTGCCAGCACGCCATGGGCGATCAGCGAGAAGGCGACAGTGGCGCCCAGGCGGTCGCCGGGGCCGATGCGCGGGCCGCCGTTCACGCCGGGATCATCCAGATCAACAACATGGGCATCAACACCATCAGCCGCGCAGCGCCTCGATGCGGTCGAACAGCAGTCCTGCGATGTTCAGGCCGGCGCCGGCGTCGATTTCGCGGATGCAGGTCGGACTGGTCACGTTGACTTCGGTCAGGTAGCCGCCAATCACGTCCAGACCAACGAACAGCATGCCGCGGCGGCGCATTTCCGGGCCCACCTCGGCGGCGATCCAGCGATCACGATCATCCAGCTCGCGCACTTCGCCGCGACCACCGGCGGCCAGATTGCCGCGGAAGTCGCCGCCCTGCGGAATCCGCGCCAGCAGGTGCGACACCGGCTCGCCGTCGATCAACAGGATGCGCTTGTCGCCCTGGGTGATCTCCGGGATGTAGCGCTGGATCATGGCCTGGCGGCGGCCGCCGTCGGTCAGGGTTTCGAGGATGACCTTCAGGTTGTCGTCGCCGGTGCGAGCGCGGAAGATCGAGCGCCCGCCCATGCCGTCCAGCGGTTTGATCACGCAGTCGCCGTGATCGGCCACGAACGCGGCCAGCTCGTCCATGCGCCGGCTGACGCGGGTTGGCGGGCAGCACTGGGGAAAACGCAGCGCGGCCAGCTTTTCGTTCAGGTCGCGAAGGCCAGCGGCGCGATTGACCACCAGCACGCCGGCCTGTTCGGCCTGCTCGAGGATCAGCGTGTCGTAGAGAAAGGCACTGTCCACCGGCGGATCCTTGCGCATCAGGA
>JAGRJX010000356.1 GCA_020442545.1 Lysobacterales bacterium | reverse complement strand
TGCGGCATGGTGCATCCGAACGTGCTGACTGCCTGCGGCGTCGATCCCGAGCGCTACACCGGTTTCGCCTTCGGCATGGGCGTGGAGCGCTTCGCCATGCTGCGTTACGGCATCAACGACCTGCGCGCGCTGTTCGAGAACGACATCAGGCTGCTCAGGCAGTTTGCCTGAGCAGCGGTGATTGTTAATTCGTGAGTGGTGATTCGCAAGAGCAATAGCGTTGCTTCGCTTTTCGCACCTGCAAACCACGAATCACCAATCACGGCTTGAAACCCATTACCAATCACGAATCACCAATCACGGCTCCCCAATGAAATTTTCCGAAAACTGGCTGCGCGAACTGGCTGACATCCCGGTCGGGCGCGACGAGCTGATCCATCGGCTGACCATGGCCGGCCTCGAAGTCGAGGAGGCCGAGCTGCGTGGCGAGGGCCTTGGCGACATCCTGATCGCCGAGATCACCGCCTGCGCGCCGCACCCCGATGCCGACCGCCTGCAGGTCTGCCAGGTCAACGACGGCTCGACCACGCTTGAGATTGTCTGCGGTGCGCCGAATGCGCGTCCCGGCATTCGTGTGCCGCTGGCACCGGTCGGCGCGACCTTGCCCGGTGGTCTCAGGATCAAGGTCGCCAAGCTGCGCGGTGTGACTTCCAACGGCATGCTCTGCTCGGCCAAGGAGCTGCAGCTGGAAGACGACGCCACCGGCCTGATGGAGCTGCCGGCGGATGCGTCGATTGGTGTGAAGCTGGTCGACTACCTGAATCTGCCGGACGCTTGTCTGGAGCTGAAGCTGACGCCAAATCGCGCGGATTGTCTCAGCCTGAGCGGTCTCGCCTATGACCTTGCCGCCTTGTTTGGCGGCGAGCCGAAGCCGCTGTCCACGCCTGCGATCCAGTCGCTGCATCAGGACGAGCTGGTCATCGACCTCCGGGCCGGCGGCGACTGCCCGCGCTACTGCGGTCGCATCATCCACGGCTTCGATCCGCGGGCGACCTCGCCGCTGTGGCTGAAGGAGCGTCTGCGTCGCGCCGGCCTGCGGCCGATCAGCCTGCTGGTCGACATCACCAACTTCGTGATGCTGGAGTTGGGCCAGCCGATGCACGCGTTTGACCTCGCCACCTTGAACGGCCCGATCAGCGTGCGTCGCGGCAAGGCAGGAGAAACGCTGAAGCTGCTGGACGAGCGCGAGGTCAGCGTTGACGAGGACGTGCTGCTGATCGCTGATGCCAAGGGACCGGTGGCGCTGGCTGGCGTCATGGGTGGCTTCGATACCCGCGTTACCGACGCCACCCGCAGCGTGTTCCTGGAGAGTGCGCATTTCGCGCCGTCGGCGATTGCCGGCCGCGCCCGTCGCTACGGCCTGCATACGGATGCATCGCATCGCTTCGAGCGCGGCGTTGATCCGACGCTACCGCGTCGTGCCATCGAGCGGGCCACGGCGCTGATTCTGGAGATCAGCGGCGGACAGGCGGGACCGCTCTCCGAGGCGCAGTTGGCCGACGAACTGCCGACGCCGCAACCGGTGCGCCTGCGTCGCCAGCGACTCTCCCGCGTGCT
>JAGRJX010000070.1 GCA_020442545.1 Lysobacterales bacterium | reverse complement strand
GCCGGATCCGGAGCATGGTCAGCTCAATGGCTGGATCAAGGTTCCGGTGGCGCACCAGCAAGGGGCGGTCGAGGTCAGCATCGAAGGTGCCAACATCCAGACGCTGTCCGACAACTGGTATCTGGCGCGCTATCGCGGCCTGCCGGCGTGCGGCAATCAGACCGACTGGAGCCTCTGGGCTGGCCAGCCAGGGGCTACGCCGACCGATCCGCGCGCGCAGTTGGCGCAGGGCTGGGTCAAGCGCGTACTCAGTCGCCTGAACCCGTTTGAAGCCCGCGTCCGCGATTTTCACAGCACCGCGACCAATACCTACGCCGGCATGCTGGTGCAGCTTGGCGAGCGCTACAGCGGCCCGATCGCGCTCAACAACGACCCGGACAACATCAACAATATCGGCCTGATCGAGGCATACACCACGGTCATGCGTCGCGCGCTGCAGCTGTCGGTCGACTCGACGCCGCCGGTGGATTATGGCCCGGCCAACAACGCGATCCTGCTGGTGGCATCACGCCTTGCCGATTTCTACACACTGCTTGGCAACGAGGCCTATGCCGATGCGCAGGATCCGACCATCGGCATCACCACGGACAGCGGTTCGTTTACGCTCAATCCCAGTATCTTCAACTTCCAGAACCAGCTGGATTCGCTGCTCTCCGAGGAACTGGTGCTGCTGCGCGGCCGTGACGACAGCAACGGTCCGGTGGCAGCCGCGCCGGTTTACAACCGCCTGTTCTGGAACTTCACCACCGGCGACGGCGAAGTGGCCTATGCACTGAGCTACAACATCACCGACCAGAACGCGGACGGCTTCATCGACGAGTACGACGCACGCGTCCTGTTCCCGCAGGGTCACGGTGACGCGTGGGGCCACTACCTGACGGCCACCACGATCTACTACGACCTGCTGCGTCACCCGTTCTTCTCCTGGGTGCCGCGCCCCGAAGCCGTGACCGTGGCCGGGGTGCCGATCCAGGTTGATTTCCTGGACGAGCGCCAGTTTGCGGAGACCGCGGCGGCCAAGGCAAGGACCGGCGCCGAGATCGTCGATCTGACCTACCGCTACAACTACGTGCAGGATTCGCAGGGCCAGTACCAGGGGTACGAGGACACCGATCCCGACCGCGCCTGGGGCATGTCCGAGTGGGGGCGTCGCGCCGGCATGGGTGCGTACTTCGACTGGGCCACCGTGAACGCGATTCTGCCGGCCGAGGACAGCAATCCCGCGCACAGCGGCATTCAGAGAATCCAGCGCAGCACCGTGGAAAGCCTTGACGAAATCGTCGCCAACTATGCCGCCGTGCAGGGCCAGATGGACGAGGCCGATGCCGGGCTCAATCCGCTGGGGCTGGCGCAGGACGTGGTGGCCTTCGACATTGATCCGACCCAGCTGGATCGCTTCAACAAGACCCAGTTCGAGCAGATCTACGATCGCGCACTCAAGGCGCTGCAGAACGTCAACCAGATCTGGCTGTTCGCCAACGAGCTGAACAATCAGCTGCGGCGCACCCAGGACAACGCGGACAACATGTTCGAGGCCGGGCGTGAAGAGGAACTTGGCTACGCCAACGACCTGATCGAAATCTTCGGCTATCCCTACAACGACGACATCGGTCCGGGCGGCACCTATCCGGACGGCTACGACGGCCCGGACATGTATCACTACATGTACATCGATGTGCCGGCTCTGGCGGGCACGTCGTTTGACTTCGATGGTGGTCTGTCGGCCGAGAGCGATCTGGGCATCAACCGTATCGAATCGTTCACCGGCACCTACAATCCGTCGCCGAACGGCGTCGAATTCTTCAACATGCATCCGCTGGATCACAACGACACGGAATGCCTTGCGTTCCCCGATCAGAGCGGCTGTCCGCTCGGTGAGCTGGACCTCAACAACAAGCTGGATGTTCAGTACACCACCATCCAGTCACCGGATTTCGGCTACTGGTTCACCAAGCCGGATACGTGGACGGGCAGCCGACGGGCGCCGGGCGAACTGCAGCAGATCCTGCAGCAGATGCTTCAGGCGCGCATTTCGCTGAAGCAGGCGATGGTGGACTACGACAAGCTGCGGCTGGACATCCTGGCCCAGGCGGACACCCTGAAGGCAACCTTCGACGTGTCCGACAACAACATCAACATCGCCATTGCGCAGCGTCGAACGCTGCAGGACCTGACCATTGTCACCGAGACCATGACCTCCGCGGCCATCGTGGCGCGACGGGTTGGCGAGTTTGTCGACACCAGCTTCAAGGAGTCCGCCGAGTGCGTTCCCAACAACATGATCGCGGGCCTCGCCGGTGGTGGTGACCTGTTCTCCACGGTCAAGTGTGCGGTCGAGTCGGTGGGAAGCATTCCCAAGTTCGCGCTGGATACCGTTGCCGATGGCCTTGACATCGTCGGCAGCGCAACCGATGCGGCCAAGGAGGACGTGGGCGAGCTCTCGGGCATCCAGACCTCGATCAACGAGGCCGGCCTCGAGCTGTACAACGTCAAGGGCGAACTGGACGCGCTGATACGTGAGGAACCGGTGCTGCGTGCGGAGATCTACGCGCGCACCGAGTCGATCAAGGAACTGGTCGGCAACTACAAGGCCACCCTGGCCCGTGGTCAGCGCATCTTCCAGAACCTGGTGATCTTCCGTCAGGAGGGCGCAGCCGGCACCCAGCAGTACCGTTATCAGGACATGGCCTTCCGCATCTTCCGCAACGACGCGCTGCAGAAGTACCGCCAGTCGTTCAACCTGGCTGCGCGCTACGTCTATCTGGCCGCGGCCGCGTACGACTACGAGACCAACCTGCTGGGTTCGGATTCGCAGGCAGGGCAGAAATTCCTGACCGATGTGGTCAAGGAGCGCAGCGTCGGCCAGGTGATTGACGGCGAGCCGGTGTCCGGCAGCCCGGGTCTGGCAAACGTCATGGCGCAGATGAAGCTCAACTTCGACGTGCTCAAGGGCCAGATGGGCTTCAACAACCCGCAGGTCGAAACCAATCGCTTCTCGCTGCGTCACGAGCTGTTCCGGATTCCGGAAGGGCCGGAGGGTGACGACGAGTGGCGTGCCAAGCTGGAGTCGATGCGGGTTGACGATCTGTGGCGGGTGCCGGAGTTCCGCCGCTTCGCGCGACCGTTTGCGCCGGAGTCCGCCGGACCGCAGCCGGGCCTAGTGATCGAATTCAGCAGCAACGTCACCTTTGGTCTGAATTTCTTCGGCTGGGAACTGGGGCCGCAGGACAGCTCCTACGACTCCAGCCAGTTCGCCACCCGCATCCGTTCGGTGGGCGCCTGGTTCGGCGACTACGCCAACCTGCCGCTCGCAGACGATCCGCGCATCTACGTGATTCCGGTCGGCGAGGACGTGCTCCGCGCGCCTTCGGCCGATGACTTCTCGGTGCGCCAGTGGCAGGTGGTCGACCAGGCCATTCCCACGCCGTTCCCGATCGGTTCGGACGACCTGGACGACTTTGGCTGGAACCCGCTGAAGGACACGCTTAGCGGCTCGCAGACCGACCTTCGTCGCTACGGCCGCATCCGTGCGTTCCACTTCAGCGAACCGTTTGATGACGCCCAGGTGACCGCAGACAGCCGACTGATCGGACGTTCGGTCTGGAACCGGCGCTGGATGGTCATCATTCCGGGCGGCACTTTCCTCAATGATCCGGTGAACGGGCTGGATACCTTCATCAACGGGCCGCCGGTGCCCGGTGGCGGCGGCATCCGTGACGGACACGGTGTCAGCGACATCCGGATTTTCTTCAAGACCTACGCGTACTCGGGGCTCTGATCATGAACCGCCATATCGCTCGCGTAACCCTGGGGCTGCTGGCCATTGCGGCCAGCAGCACGGCACCGGCCAAGCTGCAGGCGCCCGATCATGTGATTTACGGCAATGCCACGCTGTTTGGTGTCGATGCGCCGCTGGGCAGCGTCATCGAACTGCGAGAGCCGGACGGTGACGTGCTGGCCCGCTACGAGCTGGGACGGGATAGTCGGCTGGGGCGTCAGTACGCCCTGTACATACCGATGGATACCGTGGACCCGCGGGAAGACGGTCATGCCCGCAACGGCGATGAGGTGGAAGTCTTCATCGGTCCGCAGCTGGCCGCGCGGACCCAGGTCGGCGACGAGGGTGTGGCCGTGCGCCTGGACATCGATCCGCAGAACATGGGCACCGGCCCGGCCATCCGTGTCGATCCGATCCAGATCATGGAGGGCAACAGCGGCACCACCGTGGCCCCGTTTGTGCTGAAGATGAACACCACGGCACCGGATCGCACGGTCCAGATCGACTGGCAGACGGCTGCCCAGACTGCCACCGGCGGTGGCGGCTGCGCGTCGGGGATCGATTTCATCAACGCCAGTGGGGTAGCCAGCATTCCAGCAGGGCAGCTGCAGACCACCGTCAACGTCACCGTCTGCGGCGACGGAACGATCGAGCCGAACGAGACGTTCGAGCTGCAGCTGACCGGCACGCACGGCGACTTCGGCGTGATCCAGGACAGCAGCGTGCAGGCGACCATTCTGGATGACGACGACCTGCCTTCGGTTCGGGTTGCCAATGTCCGCGTGCTCGAGCCGGAAACCGGAAGCGCGCCGGCGAGCTTCGAGGTCAGCCTGTCGCGCAGCTCGGCGGTGGACGTCAGCTTCGACTACGCGACCAGCAACGGGACCGCCACCGCTGGGCTCGACTTCACCGCCAGCAGCGCAAGCCTGACCATTCCGGCCGGCGATACTTCGGCCAGCATCCACATTGCCGTGCTGGCGGATGCCACCGTCGAGCCGCAGGAGACGTTCCGTCTGCAGCTCAGCAACCCGCAGGCCGCCGGGCTGGAAAACAGCTTTGCCACGGCCAGCATTGTCGACCCGGCTTATGACCCGGCGCTCATCGACGAGGACGAAACCAACAGCGATGACGACGCCGGTGGCCAGCTGGTGCAGCCCGGCGCCATTGCGGTGACTGCGGACGGCCGCTACGCCTATGCCACCAGTGAAGCGATGGATTCGTTGCTGCTGTTCTCGCGCGATGCCCAGAGCGGTCGGCTGACCTACATCACCAGCTACAGCGCCAGTGGCGTGGGAGCGCCGCTCGATGGTGTGCGCGATGTTGTTCTCAGTCCCGACGACAAGCACGTCTACGCTGCATCGCGTGCCGACAACGCCGTGGTGGCCTTCTCCCGTGACGGGATGACCGGCGAGTTGACCCTGGTCGGCAGCGTCCAGCAGGGCGTGTCGGGCGCCACCGGCCTGACGGGTTCCACGGCACTGGCGATCAGTCCGGATGGCCGGAGTCTGTACGCCGTCGGCAGCACCGATTCGTCGCTTGCCGTGCTCGCTCGCGACACCGGCAGCGGCGCGCTCAGCTTTGTCGAGGCAGAGGTGAACGGCGCGGACGACGTGGCCGATACCGGCGCGTCTGTGGCCAACATGGATCGCCCGAGCGCGGTGGTGGTCGCGCCGGATGGCAAGCAGGTGTACGTCAGTGCGTCGTTCGGCAACGCGGTGGTTGTGTTCGGCCGCACGGATGCTCAGGGCAGTACGGACGATGGCAAGCTGAGCTTCATTACCAGCCATAGCGACGGCCTGCTCGGAGTGGATGGACTATCCGGTGCCAGCGACCTGCTGATTACCCCGGACGGAACCCAGCTGTACGCCAGTGGCGAAGCCGAGGATGCCGTGGTGCTCTTCAATCGCGCCAGCGACGGCAGCCTGACCTGGCAGAAGGCCTGGCGTCGTGGTACTGCCGGGGTGGTGGGCATGGACGGTCCGCGTGCGCTGAGCCTGTCGCCAGACGGCAAGGAGATCTATGTCACCGGCTGGAACGACAACAGTCTGACGGTATTTGCCCGCACTGTGGCGTCCGGCAACCCGTCCAACCCGGTTGGCAGCCTGATCACGCGGCAGACGCTGTTCGATGACGAGGGTGCGATTGCCAGCATGGCCGGTCCAGTGGCGCTGGCCTGCAGCGCCGATGGTCGCAACGTCTACGTGGTGGCTAACACCGACAACGCGATCGTGGTCCTGCACCGGACCGCGTTCGACGGCATCTTCGATAGCGGTTTCGAGTAGCAGGAAGAATCCGGCATCTGGCCACATGGCCGGGTGCCGGCGCCGCGCCAGCAGGCTTGTCCGTCCGCCGGTCCAGCCCTCGAAGCTACTGGCCCAGCCCTTCGCCGCAGCGCGAGCAGAACCCTGCTGCCGGCTCATGCCGATCATGGCCGCAGGCGTCACAGGTTCGTGCCGAGCCGCGTTCGCGCAGCGTGTTTGCCAGCTCCGCGGTGTAGATGCCGGTGGGCACGGCGATGATGCCGTAGCCGATCAGGATCAGGATCGAGGTGACGAACTGGCCCAGCGGTGTGTGCGGCGCGATGTCGCCGAAACCCACGGTGGCCATGGTGACGATGGCCCAGTACATGGCCACCGGGATGCTGGTGAAGCCGTTCTCCGGGCCTTCGATCTGGAACATCAGCGCGCCGAAGATCACCACCAGGGTCAGGATCGCGAACACGAAGACCAGGATCTTGCGCCGCGAGCGCTGCAGCGACAGCAGCAGCAGACCGGCCTCATCGACGTATCGCGCCAGCTTCAGCACCCGGAAGATGCGCAGGATGCGCAGAATGCGAACCACCAGCAGGTACTGGCTGCCGGTGAACAGCAGCGACAGCCAGGTGGGCAGGATTGACAGCAGGTCGATGACGCCGAAGAAGCTGCGCGCGTAGCGCGTCGGCCGTTTCACCACGGCAAGCCGGGTCAGGTACTCGGCGGTGAAGATCAGAGTAAAGGCCCATTCCAGCGTGTAGAACAGGCGGTGGTAGCGCTCGTGCAACTCGGGTTCCGAGTCGAGGATGACCACCATCACGCTGGCGACGATCGCCACGATCAGGCTCACATCAAAGGCCCGCGGCAGCCCGTGGTGATGGTGGAAGATCACCTCGAATACGCGCCGGCGCCAACCCGAGGCGCTGGCGGCCTCGAAGCGCGGATCGAGGTGCGAAGCGGCGGCGGCCGGTCTGCTCTGGCTCATGTCGCGGCGGCTCCGGTCTGCTGCAGGGCCTGCGCCAGGTCGGCGATCAGGTCGTTGGAATCCTCAAGGCCCACCGATAGGCGCAGCAGGTTGTGCGGTGATGGCCACGCACTGGTTGGGGTATCCGGTTCAGGGCTGTTGTCCAAGGCCAGGGTGTCGAATCTCATCGTCATGCTCCGCGAGTCTGCCTGCCGTCGAGCATAGCGAACGCGGTTGGCTGTCTTCAGGTTTTCGAAGCGTCGATGAACGCGCCACGCGCCGCTTCGACCGTGGCGTCGATGTCGCTGTCGGTCATGGCTGCGGACAGGAAGCCGGCCTCGTAGGCGGACGGTGCGAGGTAAACACCGCGCTTGAGCATGCCGTGGAAGAAACGGTTGAAGGCGTTGATGTCGCAGGCAGTGGCGCCAGCGAAGCTCTCCACCTTCTGGTCGGTGAAGAACAGGCCGAACATGGCGCAGCTGCGGTTGGTGGTCACAGCAACGCCGGCATCGCGGGCGGCGGCTTCGAGGCCGTCGCAGAGGCGATTCGTGTTCTCCTCAAGTCGCTCGTAGAAGCCGGGTTCGTCGAGCAGCGCCAGCGTGGCGAGGCCGGCAGCCATCGCGACCGGGTTGCCGCTCAGCGTGCCGGCCTGGTAGATCGGGCCATCCGGGGCGATCTGCCGCATCAGGTCCTCGCGGCCGCCGTAGGCGCCCACCGGCATGCCGCCGCCAATGATCTTCCCCAGCGTGGTGATGTCCGGGGTGATGCCGTAGCGCTGCTGCGCGCCGCCGCGCGACACGCGGAAGCCGGTCATTACCTCGTCGAAGATCAGCAGCGCGCCGTGTTTCGTGCACAGCTCGCGAAGGTGCTGCAGATAGCCGTCCTTCGGCAGGATGCAGTTCATGTTGCCGGGAATCGGCTCGATGATCAGACCGGCAATCTCGCTGCCGCGTACATCGAACAGTGCCGTCGCCGCATCGAAGTCGTTGTAGGGCAGGGTCAGGGTCAGGTCGGCCAGTGGCGCCGGTACGCCCGGCGAATTCGGCTGGCCGAAGGTCAGCGCGCCGGATCCGGCCTTCACCAGGAAGCTGTCGCCGTGGCCGTGGTAGCAGCCTTCGAATTTCACGATCAGCGTGCGGCCGGTGGCGCCGCGCGCCAGGCGGATGGCCGACAGCGTGGCTTCGGTGCCGGAATTCACCATCCGCTGCATCGGCATCGACGGCATCAGCTCGGCCAGGCGTTCGCCCATGGCCACTTCCAGCGCATTCGGTACGCCAAAGCTCAGGCCATCGACCAGTGTCTTCTGCACGGCCTCGATCACGGACGGGTGCGCGTGGCCAGCGATCATCGGTCCCCAGCTGCCGACGTAGTCGATGTAGCGGTTGCCATCGACGTCATACAGGTAGGCGCCCTCGGCGCGCTGGGCGAAGAATGGCTCGCCACCCACGCCCTTGAACGCGCGCACCGGTGAATTGACGCCGCCGGGCATGAACCGGCGGGCGCGCTGGAAAAGGTCGTGGCTGCGGGAAGTGTCGAGGCTCATGGGAGGTCCGTAGGTCGAAGCAGGAAGGTCAGAACAGGTGGGCAAGCTGGCGTGTGGCTGCTTGCGGGTCGTCGGCGTCGAATATGGCGCTGATGGCCGCGATCAGGTCCGCGCCGGCGTCGATCAACAGGCGGGCATTGTCGGCGTTGATGCCGCCGATCGCCACCCGCGGAAGGCCGAGTGACTGGCTCAGCGCCAGCAGTTCCGGTGTCGCCTGAACGGCTCCGGGCTTGGTTGGCGACGGAAAAAACGCGCCGAACGCCACGTAGCTGGCGCCTTCCGCAGCGGCTCGCTCGGCGAGGTCAAGCCGGTTGTGGCAGGTGGAACCGATGATGGCGTCGACGCCCAGTGCTGCCCGCGCCGCCGCGATGCTGCCGTCGCCAAGGCCAAGATGGACACCATCCGCACCGACCGCCGTCGCAATGTCGAGGTCGTCGTTGATGATCAGCGCGACGCCACGACTTCGGCAGAGCGGCAGCAGTTGAGTGGCCTGCCGGGCGCGGGTTGCCATGCTGGCGGCCTTGTTGCGGTACTGAAGCCAACGGACGCCGCCGGCCAGCACGGCTTCGCAGCGCGCCAGCAACCGCTCATCATCGCTCTCGTCCGGCGTGATCGCGTAGACGCCGCGCGCAGTGGATCTCGTCGGCGACCGCATGGGTGAGAGGCGCGGCTCGGGGTTGAATTGGTCTGTCTCGGCCATCATGTGAGAATAGCCGGTTCATGCCGTGATCCCGAGTTCCCGATGTCTGCAACTGCCGAATCCATTGCCGCTACCGATAACCAGCCCTACCGCACCTGGCTGTGCGTGGTCTGTGGCTTTATCTACGACGAGGCGGAAGGCCTGCCCGAAGAGGGCATCGAACCCGGTACGCGCTGGGAGGACATCCCCGAAACCTGGACCTGCCCGGATTGCGGTGTCGGCAAGGAAGACTTCGAGATGGTCGAGGTCAGCTGAGCTTCGCAGCCTGCTGCCGGGTCGATGCCCGGTGGGCCGGGCGGGTTCAGTTGATCGAGACGCGACCGCTGCTGGCTTCGATCAGGGCGTCGCGGATTTCATCCGCGTCATCGGCGTCGGCCTGTCGCTCCAGATACTCCGCAAGGTCGCGGCGGGCCGCGTCAACGTGGCCAACCTTCAGATAAAGCTGGCCGCGGTCACGGAGTTCCTCGTCCACCGACGGGTCCAGGCTCAGCATCCGATCCGAACAGCGCAACGCCTTGTCCCAGGCTTCGCGCTGGTTGTACAGCCCCTTCAGGTTGCGCAGCATTCGCAGCAGGATGCTGCGACGGCTGGCGGGTGCCAGCAGTTTCAGCAGGTCGGCATCATCCACGTCCTGACCACCGATATGCGGCTTCACCCGCTGGCGAAGCTCGTCCACATCAATGGAGCGACCGCCGCTGTAGGGGTCCAGCACCAGGATGCCGTCTTCCATCGGCATGCGGATCAGGAAGTGTCCGGGAAATGACACGCCCTCCAGCGGCATGCCAAGCCGGTGGCCGATGTCCAGCTGGATCAGCCCCAGTGAAATCGGAATCCCGAGCCGACGATCAAAGACCTCGTTCAGATAGCTGTTGCGCGGGTCGTAGTAGTCGTCGTCATTGCCGCTGAAGCCCAGCTCCTCGAACAGGAAGCGGTTCACTTCGGCCAGCTGGTAGTGACTGGGTGCGGCCTCGTCGACATCGCGACGAAGCTGCCGCTCGAAGTCGCTGGCTTCCGTTTCGTAGCGGAGGATGTCGAGATCGGGATATTCGTCGCGGGCGATCAGCAGTGCGGCGCGCAGCAGCGGGATGTCGCCGTCCTTCAGCGAGCAGATGGCGTCCCAGGATTGCGGCAGCGTGCGGTGCGATTGCATGCGCTCAATGTGGGCATGATTGCCGCCGGGATCAAGTCTGTTACCGCACCGGAGAATGCGGCATGATGGTTGTCCGCCGGGTGCGTCAGTCCGGCGGGATTCCCGGACCCAGCGTCAAGCGGTCGCCCTTCTTGAGTCCCACCGCCTTTGCCTGGCCGGCATTCAGTTCCAGCACGTACTTCGCACGCCCCTTGCTCGGGTAGGACGGGCAGCTGATGCCGCTGCTGCAGGGCGGCGTGTTTCGACTGACGGAAACCAGCCGCCATTCGGCGTCGAAGTAGAGGATGTCCAGCGGGATGTGGGTGTTCATCATCCAGAAGGACTGCGGTGTTTCATGTTCGAACAGGAACAGCATGCCGTGGTCGACCGCCATCTCGTTGCGATACATCAGACCTCGCGCCCGTTCGGCGTCGTCGTCCGCGATTTCCACGCGATAGCGGTGTCCGTTCAGTTGAACCCAGGGCAGGTTGCTGCCGCAGGCGGAAAGGCTGCAGGCAAGCAGCCCGGTCGCGATCCATCGGGCGAGCACGGCGCGGTTGGCATGTTTCATGTCGATTCGTCTACGCATTTGCAGCCTGCATTCTCACCGTCCTGCCACGCTGTTTCCACCGCCCTCTATGCAAAGCGGCGCGAAGTGGTTAGGATGCGCGCCCCCTGCCGAGGAGGGCTGGCGAGAGGCTGGTCGGGCCGGGTTGGGGGATGCGGTAAAAAAAGACGTTCGAGGGTGTTGACGTTCTTTGGATGTACCGTATAATGGGCGGCTCCCTTGGACTGGACGAAACGTCCCCAGGGCTCGGGTCTTCGACCCGGACGTTCAGATCTTTGACAGTGTGCCTAGATAACTTGTGCGGACGCCTGCGGGTGGAGACTGTCCATTTCGCAGATGTCTAGCCTTGTCATAGCAATATGCCAAGCGCCGGGACGTCTTCGCGAAGCTGAAGTAATTGAAGCTTTAAGTGAAGAGTTTGATCCTGGCTCAGAGTGAACGCTGGCGGCAGGCCTAACACATGCAAGTCGAGCGGTAACAGGAGAGAGCTTGCTCTCTTGCTGACGAGCGGCGGACGGGTGAGTAAGGCATCGGAATCTGCCCTGACGTGGGGGATAACGTAGGGAAACTTACGCTAATACCGCATACGTCCTACGGGAGAAAGCGGGGGATCGCAAGACCTCGCGCGGCAGGATGAGCCGATGTTCGATTAGCTAGTTGGAGGGGTAAAGGCCCACCAAGGCGACGATCGATAGCCGGTCTGAGAGGATGATCGGCCACACTGGGACTGAGACACGGCCCAGACTCCTACGGGAGGCAGCAGTGGGGAGTTTTGGACAATGGGCGAAAGCCTGATCCAGCCATGCCGCGTGAGTGAAGAAGGCCTTCGGGTTGTAAAGCTCTTTCAGGTGGAAAGAAAGCGGATGGGCTAATACCCTGTTCGG
>JAGRJX010000355.1 GCA_020442545.1 Lysobacterales bacterium | reverse complement strand
AAATGCGGCGGCGTCCAGACGAAGACGATCAGCACCAGCAGCAGCGCGTGCGGGTGCAGTTCGCCGGTGACGGCGGTCCAGCCCAGCGCCGGTGGCGCGGCACCGGCAAGCCCACCGATCACGATGTTCTGCGGCGTGGCGCGCTTCAGGTAGGCCGTGTAGATCACCGCGTAGCCGATCAGCGAGGCAAAGGTGAGCACGGCGGTCAGCGGATTGACGCCAAACCACAGGATCGCCATCGACAGCGCGCCCAGCGCCAGCGCGAACAGCAGCACCTGCCTGCCGTTCAGGCCGCCGGTGGGCAAGGGCCGACCGGCGGTGCGCGCCATCAGCGCGTCGATACGGCGATCCAGCAGGTGGTTGATCGCCGCCGCCGAAGCCGCCGCCAGCCAGATGCCGGCCGTGCCCAGCAGCGATTCGCGCAGCGGCGGCAGGCCGGGCGTGGCCAGCAGCATGCCGATCACGGCGGTGAACACGATCAGCGCCACCACGCGTGGCTTGGTCAGTTCGAGGTAGCGATGAAATACGCCATTCATGACGTTGCGTCCCTGTGATCCATCGCGACCACCGCAGCAACGTCAACCGTTCGTGATGAGCCTGTCGAACCATAGACCGTCAAAGCGCTTCCGTTCATGGTTCGACTCCGCTCACCACGAACGGCATGGGACGCAGCAGCATTGCGGGAAGGCGCTTCATCAGTTCGAGCTTGTGCCTGCTGCATCATCTTTCCGTCTGTCCATCTGCCGGCATGCGCGCCAGCAGCGTGACCAGCAGCGCCAGCAGCAGCGCAGCGCCGGCATTGTGCGCTACCGCGACGGACAGCGGCAGGGCGAAATGAACGTTGCTGATGCCCAGCGTGACCTGCGTACCCAACAGCAGCGCCAACGCAATGCCCCAACGACCCAGCCCCGGCACGCGACGCATTTTCAGCGCCAGTGCCAACAGGTGGCCGAACACCAGCAAGGCCATTACCCGATGACTCATGTGAATGGCGGTACGCGCCGCGCCATCCAGCACACCGCCTTCGTAGTCGACACCAATGCCACGCCAGAGCACGAACGCCTCGCCGAAGTCCGTATGCGGCCACCACTGGCCCAGACAGGTCGGGAAATCGGTGCCGCAGGACAGTGCGGCGTAGTTGGCACTGGTCCAGCCACCCAATGCGATCTGGATGGCGAGCAGGACAACACCCACGCGGATCATGCCGCGCAGTTTCAGCGCGGAGGCATCCCAGCGCTGCGACGGGGACATCCGCCAGGCCATCCACAGCAGCAGCGACAGGGTCATCAGACCACCCAGCAGATGCCCCATGACGACAATGGGCTTCAGCAGCCAGGTTACCGTCCACATGCCGAGCAGCGCCTGGAAGATGATCATGGCGAAGGTCAGCGTGGCGACGCGAGACAAGTCACGGTTGTTCCAGCGGATCGCCTTGCCGATCAGCGCCAGCTCGGCAGCGATGGCGACAATCGATGCGGCAACGTAGTAGGCGCCCATGTACAGCGGGATTGACACGGCCACCAGCACGGCAGCGCCAACAACGATGGCCACGCCACGGCGACGATGCCGTGCCGCCAGCAGCGCCAGCGTCAAGGTGAGAATGCCCAGCGTGGCGGCGAGATGGCGATGCACCTGCTCGCGCCAGGCCTTGTGCGATTCCACCGGCCGCTCGAAATTGGCGTTGGCGTGGGCGACGTCCTCGGCATGTACCGGCCAGGTGGCGCGGCCATAGCAGGTCGGCCAGTCCGGACAGCTGAGGCCGGCGTTGGACAGGCGGACGAAGGAACCAAACACGATCACGCACAGGGCCAGCGCCACCGCCGCCCAGGCGATTCGCCGCTGCCAGGTCGTGACAACGCCAGCGATTCCGGTGCCGCTCACTTGATCAGCCTCTTGATGTCTAGGCGCAGGCCGCTGGGATCGAAGCCCCCTTCGTAGCGCATCATCACGAAGCCATTGGGATCGACCATCAGCAGTGCGGCATCGGCCACGCCCTGTTCCTTCAGTGCTGCCTCCAGCTCGGTGGACGGCTGCAGTCCGACCCAGTGGCGGAACTGCGTCGGCGCCGGTGGCGCATCGCCGAGCCACAGTACGTCAAGGCGTTCGGCCTGTCGCCCCTGCGCCGCCCAGACCCGATGCAGCATGTCGGCGAAACGCGCGCAGCCGGTGTCGCAGTCGCCTTCCTGCCGCACCAGCAGGTGGAACCGGGCTTCCAGCGGCCGCCACTCATAGGCACTGCCGTCGGGCCGGGTCAGCGCGATCGCGGAGATGTCGAACGGCGGCTCGACCAGATTGCCGTGGTTGCGCGAGGCAATCGGCTGCCAGCCCAGTCCGCGCAGCAGCATGGCGATCAGCAGCGGCGCGGCGAAGGCCAGCGCGATCAGGTACAGCTGGCGTCGGCTGCGCACGGCATCCGCCGAAACCGGTGCCGGATTGACCTCGGGCGCGTCGGAGCCGGCTACGCTCATGCCGGTGTCGTTCCGTGGTGTCGATGCTTCAGGATGTTTCGCCACATCAGTACTCCATAGATCAGCGTGACCGCCAGCGCCAGCGCAAACCACTGCACGGCATAGCCTTTGTGGCGCTCCGGCGGCAGGGTATTGGGCAGCGCCTGCGCATCGCGCGTGAAGCCCAGCGGAATGCTCGGGTCGAGTTTCAGGACCGCATTTGCGAGCACGAGCTGCCGGCTGTCATCCGCCAGCCAGGCGGCTCGAATCGCGTCGCGATCGAGCCGTGACAGCAGCAGCCTTCCCTGAGCATCCGCGCTGCCGGCCTCGCCAACCGCCAGACCTTGACCCGGCCACGGCAACAGCAATCCGCTCAGTCTGAGGTCGCTATCAAGCCGACTTGCCGACCGTAGCGCGTCAACCGACGGCAGTTCGCGCCGTGCCGGCCAGGCATGCCAGCCCAGATCGACCAGCAGCGCTACCGGCAGATCCGGCGCATACAGGATGCGGTAGAACTCGAAACCCACTTTGCCGTCACGGATCCGGTTGTCGAGCAGAATCAAGAGCTGCTCGTCCCAGCGACCCTGAATGGATACGTGGCGGACCAGCGCCGCCGCCGACGGCTTGTCAGCGAGGTCAACCGCGCTGATCGCCCTTGGTGCGGCCTCTTCGGCAGCCTGCCATTGCGCCAGCCAGTCGGTCTTCCAGGCGGCGCGTTCCAGTTGCCAGAAGCCGAGCCGCGTGAAGCCGGCAACGACCAGAACGGCCAGCAGGGTCAGAATCATCCGTTGGCGAGCTTGCCCGATCATGCCGTGACCGATGCCGACCTGCGATAATTGCGCATCACCTCACCACCGGCAGACACATGCTGCAAAAACTGATCATCGTCGCCTTTCTGGTCGTCATCCTCTACAACCTCGGTGCCGGGCTGTACTACATGCTGACCGACAAGGGGTCGACCAAGCGCACGGTCAACGCACTCACTCGCCGCATCGCCATTTCCGTGGTGCTGATCCTGCTGATCATCCTCGGCATCTGGACCGGCGTGATCCAGCCGCACGGCGTGGGCAGGTAGGCAGCCCGCTTCGCGCGGCCTGTGAGTAGTGAGTCGGCCGCTGCGCGGCCTGTGAGAAAAAGCAGAAGCCAAGGCAACGATGCTTCCGCCCTTACTGACCGCGCCAAAGGCGCGATTGACTCCTCGCAGATCGGGCGGCAAAAGCCGCGCTCAGAGCACGTAAACGAAGACGAACAGACCCAGCCAGACCACGTCGACGAAGTGCCAGTACCAGGCAACAGCCTCAAAACCGAAGTGGTTTTCACGGTCGAAATGACCCTTGGCGCAGCGGAACCAGATCACCGTCAGCATGATCGCGCCCAGCGTCACGTGCATGCCGTGGAAGCCGGT
>JAGRJX010000069.1 GCA_020442545.1 Lysobacterales bacterium | reverse complement strand
CCCGGCGGTCGCCGCAGTTACGGCGAAGCCATGATCCATACCCAGCTGGTGGCGCAAGCGCTGCCGCTGGCCTGTCAGTGGGGCTATAGCCACCCACTCAAGGAGAGAATCGCCATGTTGAAACAACCTGCACCAAGCACCCTGCGTCTGTCGCTGGGCACCTCATTGGTTGGACTGCTTACGCTCGGCCTCGCCGTCACTGCCTGGGCCGCCCAACCGGCCAAAAGCGTTTCCGGTGATGTTCCGCCACCGCCCGTCGTCCATAAGTCCGATGTTGAAGCCGGCAAGCACGTGCCGCCGCCGCCCATCGTGACCCAGGCAGATGTTGACGCAGGCCTGAAGGTCCCGCCACCGCCTGTCGTCCACAAATCGGATGTGGAAGCCGGGAAACGCGTGCCGCCACCGCCACCGAAAGCAGACGATTCATCGCTGGATCGAATGCCCCGATACCGCGAGCGGGTCGATCCTATCTACCCCGAAAGCGCGCTTGGCGACATGATCGAAGGCACCACGGTACTCGGCGTGATGGTGAAGGCGGATGGTACGGTGGACCGCACCGAGGTCAGCCGATCTTCCGGTTCTGAAGATCTCGACACAGCCGCGCAGGCAGCCGTGGCGCAATGGACCTTCTATCCAGCAACGACAGGCGGCAAGCCGGTGCCAGCGTGGGTCGGCGTGCCTGTTCGTTTCTCGCTTGGCGGAGCCTACTATCCCGGTGTCAACAACATGTTGGAGGCGGTGGATGTTGGCCCGCGCACAGGGGTTGCTGTGCTTGGTGAAGCTCCCGTCTATCCAAAGTCGGAAGCGGGCAAGAACGGCGGGCGCGTCATGCTGCGCGTGACAGTGCAGCCCGACGGCAGCCCCAGCGACCTGAAAGTAGTCGAATCCGAGCCGCTCGGTGTGTTTGACGATACGGCCATCGCCGCCATCAGCACATGGGAGTTCGAGAAGCCGGAAAGCGGCAAGCCCACCCAGGTGCTGGTGCCGGTGAATTTCGCGCCGGAAGGGCAGTAGGCCGATGCGTTGAGCCGGTTCCTCAGAACCGGTTCAACGGCAGCGTCAGATAGCGATGGCCTTCCACGTCCGCTTCGGGTAACCGGCCGGCTCGGATGTTGATCTGGATCGAGGGCAGGATCAGGTTGGGCATGCCCAGGGTCTTGTCGCGGGCGGTGCGGCGTTCGACGAATTCGGCTTCGCTGACGCCGGTATGGAGGTGGATGTTGTCGCGCTTCTGCTCGCCGATGCTGGTTTCACAGGCCACCTCGCGGCCACCCGGCGCGTAGTCGTGGCAGACGAAGACGCGGGTGTCGTCGGGTAGCTGGTAGAGCTTCTGGATGGACTGGTACAGCGTTGCTGCGCTGCCGCCGGGAAAGTCGCAGCGCGCGCTGCCGCCATCGGGCATGAACAGGGTGTCGCCAACGAACAGCGCGTCGCCGATGTGGTAGCTGAGGCTGTCGTTGGTGTGGCCGGGCGTGGCGATGGCTTCGATGGGGAGGTCGCCCAGCGGCAGCGTTTCGCCGTCCGACAGCAGGCGGTCGAACTGCGAGCCGTCGCAGGGGAAGTCCGCCGGCAGCGCGAACACCGGCTTGAAGTGCGTCTGCACGCGACGGATGCCCTCACCGATAATGATCTCGCCACCCAACGCCGCCTTTACCGCCGGAGCTGCGGACAGATGATCGGCATGTGCGTGGGTTTCGAGGATCCAGTCGAGTCTGGCCCCGGATTCGCGTGCGGAGCTGATGATGGTGTCCACGCTCTGCGTCGATGTCGTTGCCGACGCCGGGTCGTAGTCGAGCACCGGATCGATGATCGCGGCATGGCCCTGATGGAAGACCAGATAGGACCAGGTGCCGGTCTGCTCGTGGAAGAACGGACGGACCGTGGGCGTGCGGTTGCTCATCACTTCCTCCGGGGACCGTCCACGCCGCAGTAGATGTCGTGCAGCGTGGCGATGATGCGTTGCGCCGGCCCTTCGGCCAGCGTGTAGTAGATGGTCTGTGCCTCACGGCGGGTCGTCACCAGGCCGTCGTCGCGCAGCAAGGCAAGGTGCTGCGATAGCGCCGACTGGCTGATGGCCAGCTGTTCGTTCAATTCGCCGACCGAGCGTTCGCCTTCCGACAGCAGGCACAGCACCATCAGGCGGCGGTCGTTGGCGAGCGCCTTCAGCAGCCGGGTGGCTTCGCTGGCATGCTCGCGCATGGCGCCAGGATCGAGTGTGTCTAGCACTGATTTGCCGGACATGGTGGTCTGCTCAGCGCGCGTTGAGCGGCAGGCCCGCTTCGCTCCAGGCGAGGATGCCGCCTGCGATGGAGAGAACGTCACTGAATCCCATCGATTGCAGCGCCTGCGTCGCCAGCGCCGCGCGGCCACCGGTGCGGCAATAGATGATGATCGGGCAGTCCTTGTTGCTCAGCGCGGGATCGCTGACGCCGGCGACGGCCGGGTGTGCGTCTACCTGGAATTCCAGCACGCCGCGAGGAATGTTGATCGCGCCCGGGATGTGGCCACTGGCGTATTCGGCCGGCTCGCGGACGTCGATCAGCACCGCGCGGCTGTTTGACCGGGCGTCCTGCGGGGTGGTCTCGCGGATGCCCTGGCGGGCCTGCGCGACCAGTTCGGCTGCAGTAGTGGACATGGGAGCCTCCTTGAACGTTTGGCGAATATATCACTTGAATCTAATATAAGTTATCGCTAATATTAGTTCAAGCTGATATGCGCTGCCGGCGATCGACGGCGCAACAACGGCCAGCGGCGCTGGCGATAGCTCGGGAGAGGGACATGGCAAAGATCGTGGTAATCGGTGCGGGCATTGGTGGCATGAGTGCGGCTTATGAACTGCGTGCAGCGCTGGGCAAGGGGCACGAGATCACGCTGGTCGGGCAGGGGCCGGAGTTCGGCTTTACCCCGTCGAATCCGTGGCTGGCCGTGGGTTGGCGTGAACGCGACGCCATCACGCTGCCGGTGGCCGACGCGGTGGGCAAGAAGGACATTGCCTTCAACGGAACCGGCGCGGCCAGTATCGAGGCGGCCGACAACCGGGTCGTCACCGGCGACGGTACGCGACTTGACTACGACTACCTGCTGATCTGCACCGGTCCGCGCCTGGCATTCGATGAAGTGCCCGGTAGCGGTCCTGTTGGCGGCCATACGCAGTCGATCTGCACCACCGATCACGCGCAGAGTGCCTGGGATGCCTATCAGGAATTCCTGAAGAACCCGGGCCCGATGGTGATCGGCGCGGTGCAGGGGGCAAGCTGCTTCGGACCGGCCTATGAATTCGCGCTGATCCTCGATGCCGACCTGCGCAAGCGCAAGATCCGCGACCGCGTGCCGATGACCTTCGTCACCAGCGAGCCGTACATCGGCCACATGGGCCTGGGCGGCGTGGGTGATTCCAGGGGGCTGCTGGAAGCCGAACTGCGCCAGCGCCACATCAAGTGGATCACCAATGCCAGGGTTTCGGGCGTCGAGGCCGGCGAGATGACGGTGGTGGAGCATGGTGACGACGGCCAAGCGAAGAAAGAGCACAAGCTGCCCTTCAATTACTCGATGATGCTCCCGGCCTTCACCGGCGTTGATGCCGTGCGCAACGTGCCTGAGCTGTGCAACCCACGCGGCTTCGTCATCGTCGACAAGCACCAGCGCAGCACCAGGTACCCGAACGTCTTCTCGGCTGGCGTTTGCGTGGCCATTCCGCCGGTGGAAGCCACGCCGATCCCGACCGGTGCGCCCAAGACCGGCTTCATGATCGAGTCCATGGTTGCCACCATCGTGAAGAACATCAAGGCCGAACTGGATGGCGAAGAGCCTGACTTCGAGGGTACCTGGAATGCAGTCTGCCTGGCCGACATGGGTGACACCGGCATGGCCTTCGTGGCACTGCCGCAGATTCCGCCGCGCAACGTCACCTGG
>JAGRJX010000354.1 GCA_020442545.1 Lysobacterales bacterium | reverse complement strand
GCTTGAAGCGACGCAGGGCAAACTCGAACGGCTCGTTTTCGCGGACTTTGACGGAAGGCATGTGATCTCCGGATGTTGGGTGCTGCCCGAACGAACGGGCGAGCCGCGTATGATAACGTCCTGCAAGTTGCTGATGCAAGCTGCGCGACGGCCCGACCGGGCCGCGCAGACGCCCGGAACAGGCCCGCAAGCCCATGAAAGTCCTAGGAATCGAATCCAGCTGCGACGAGACCGGCGTGGCCGTCTACGACAGCAGCGTGCCGGCTGGCAAAGGCTTGCTGGCGCATGCGCTGTACAGCCAGGTCGAGCTGCATGCCGAATACGGCGGCGTGGTGCCGGAACTGGCCAGCCGCGATCATGTGCGCAAGCTGCTGCCGCTGGTGCGACAGACGCTCGATGACGCAGGGCTGTCGCTGAACGATCTCGACGGCGTGGCCTACACGGCGGGACCCGGTCTGGTGGGCGCGCTGCTCGTCGGCGCCGGCGCGGCGCGCGCGCTGGCCTGGTCGCTGGACGTGCCGGCTATCGGCGTCCACCACATGGAAGGCCATCTCCTCGCGCCCCTGCTGGAACCGGATCCGCCGCAGCCGCCGTTCGTCGCGCTGCTGGTGTCGGGCGGCCACTCCCAGCTGATCGCGGTCGAGGGCATCGGGCGCTACGAGCTGTTGGGTGAGACGTTGGACGACGCCGCGGGCGAGGCCTTCGACAAGACCGCCAAACTGATGGGCTTGCCGTATCCGGGTGGTCCGCATCTGGCCAAATTGGCCGAGCAGGGTCGTTCCGGCGTGTTCACGTTTTCCCGTCCGATGACCGATCGCCCCGGGCTCGACTTCAGCTTTTCCGGCCTGAAGACGCAGGTGCTGCTGGCCTGGCAGGACAGCGACCAGAGCGAGCAGACCCGCGCCGATATCGCGCGCGGCTTCGAAGAAGCCGTGGTCGACACGCTGGCAATCAAGTGCCGGCGTGCGCTGGAAGCGGCCGGCATGAAGACCTTGATTGTCTCCGGTGGCGTTGGTGCCAATCGCCGCCTGCGCGCGCAGCTGGCCGAGATGGCGGAGAAGGACGGCCTCAAGGTCAGCTTCCCGCGCCTCGAGTTCTGCACCGACAACGGTGCCATGATCGCCTTCGCCGGCGCGTTGCGGCTGGCCGCCGGCCAGCGCAGCGACGCCGCCATCCATGTGCAGCCGCGCTGGGACATGGCGACGCTCCCGGCGGTGTGATTTGCGGCCGCAGCCGCTAACATCCGGGCTCAACAGAACTGACGGCAATCCATGTCCGCTTCCGACTTCAGCGACTGCGTATTCATCGAAGGACTGGTCATCGAGACGGTGATCGGCATCTACGACTGGGAGCGGAAGATTCGCCAGCCGCTGCGCTTTGATATCGAAATGACCTTCGACAACCGCGTGCCGGCGGCCAGCGATGACATCGCCGATACGCTCGACTACAAGGCGGTGAGCAAGCGCTTGATCGCCTTCGTCGGTGCGTCGAGTTTCGGTCTGGTGGAGACGCTCGCCGAGCGCTGCGCGGCCTTGATCATCGACGAGTTCGACGTAGCGCGCGTGGACCTCAAGTTGTCCAAGCCGGGTGCCGTGCGTGGCGCCGACAGCGTTGGGGTGCGAATCCGTCGTTCGAAATAGCGTCGGCAGTTCGGCAATTGGGCGACGCGCTGCTAGGCTGTGCGTCCCATGGAAACCCTGAACGCTTTCTACGACTGGCTGGCGACGTATCCGTTGGCACAGACCGCCGTTGGCGTGATCCTGCTGCTGATCGTGGCCGGCATCGCCAACCACCTCACCCGCCGCATCCTGGTGCGCGTCGTCACCACGGTGATGAAGGCCACCGAAAACCAGTGGGACGATGCGATCCTGGCGCGCGGCGTGGTGCATCGCATCGCCAATATCGCGCCGGTGCTGGTGATCTACTTCGGCGTCGGCCTGGTTCCCGGCCTGCCGCCGGCCATCGATGCGCTGGTACGCAATGTCGCGGCGGCCTACATCGTGCTGACGGTCGCGCTGGCCCTGTCCGGGCTGCTGTCGGCGATCAACGATGTCTACCAGACCAGACCGGATGCGCGCTCAAAGCCCATCAAGGGCTACCTGCAGCTGCTGAAGATCGCCATCTTCGTGATCTCGGCAATCCTGATCATCGCGGTTCTGGTGGAGCGTTCACCGCTGCTGCTGCTGTCCGGTCTGGGCGCCATGGCCGCGGTGCTGATGCTGGTGTTCAAGGACACCATCCTCTCGCTGGTGGCCAGCGTGCAGGTGCAGTCCAACGACATGCTGCGAGTCGGCGACTGGATCGAAATGCCCAGCTTCGGCGCCGATGGCGACGTGATCGACATCGCCCTGCACACGGTCAAGGTGCAGAACTGGGACAAGACCATCACCACGATCCCGACCTGGGCGTTGACCGCGAACAGCTTCAAGAACTGGCGCGGGATGAGCGAGTCGGGCGGGCGTCGCATCAAGCGCGCGCTGAACCTCGACAAGACCAGCATCCGTTTTCTTGACGAAGACGACATCACCCGGTTGAAGCGCTTCTCGCTGCTCGGCGAGTATCTCGACGGCAAGCGCCGCGAACTGGCCGAGTGGAACCGGAATCTGGCGGAAACCGGCCGCGAGCCGGTCAACACGCGTCGCCTGACCAACGCCGGCACCTTCCGCGCCTATGTCTTTGCCTATCTGCGCAACAACCCGAACATACACCGGGACATGACGCTGCTGGTGCGTCAGCTGGCGCCGACCACCACCGGTCTGCCGCTGGAAATCTACTGCTTCACCAGCACCACTGACTGGAATGCCTACGAGGGTATCCAGGGCGACATCTTCGACCACCTGATCGCGATCCTGCCCGAGTTTGACCTGCGCCTGTTCCAGGCGCCAGCCGGCAACGACCTGCACGGCGCGCTGGTGAAAGCCGCATGCGAAACCGGATCCGGTCGCGCCTCGGAGGTGGTTTTGTCAGCGGAGCCGCCGGCCAGAGAGTGACACCGCATGGTGACCGCCTTCCTGAGCCTGGGCAGCAACCTGTCGCCGCAAACCCACATGCCGGCGGCGGCACGGGTCTTGGCGTCACGCTTTCCCGGCGCGCGCTTCTCGCCGCTGTATCGCTCAAGCGCGGTTGGATTCGACGGGCCGGACTTCCTCAATGCGGCAGCTGCCGTCGAGACGGAACTGTCGCCCGAGGCGCTGGCTGCGTTGCTGCACGGCATCGAGCATGAGCTTGGTCGCCGGCGCGATGGTCCGCGTTTTTCCGACCGCAGCATCGATATCGATCTCGTGCTTTACGGCGATCTCGTGCAAGGCGGTGATGGTTTGATCGAGCTGCCTCGGCCCGAATTGCGTGATGCTGTGCATGTGTTGCAACCGATCATTGATCTTGCACCAGAGCTGCGTGATCCAGCGACAGGCGATCTGCTGAGTCATTTGCTGGGCGGGTTGTCGAACAGTGTGTTGGAGAGGGTGGAGTTGCCGGAGTGGCGGTTGTTGTCTTGTTGATTGAAGTCGTGTGCCTTTCCCCGTTTGATCAAGAGCTTTCGCTGCCCTTCGGGCCGCGAGTTCATTTCTCTTGCTTGTCCA
>JAGRJX010000353.1 GCA_020442545.1 Lysobacterales bacterium | reverse complement strand
TCGGCTTCCAGCAGGTCGCGGGGCAGCGCCGCACAGTTGATGGCCACGAACGGCCCGCTGGCACGTGGGGAGCAGGCATGGATCCAGCGCGCCATCACGTCCTTGCCGACGCCGGTTTCGCCCAGCAGCAGAATGGCGACGCGACTCCTCGCCAATCGCGCCAGCGCATCCATCTGTCGACGCAGGCCCGGATCGGCCGTTGCCACGCCCGGCAGCGCGGGTGGCGTCGATGGCGCTTTCGCTGCGTCGGAATCGGCGCTTGAATTCGACGCCTCCGGAAACCAGGCCAGCCAGTTGGCGGCCAGTTCAGGCAGACCGGCGTGACGCTGCCGGCTTCCCGTCGACGCCCGGATCGCATGGCGTCCGTCATCGGCCAGCGTCTCCGTCGCCTGCTCCGGATCACCCACCGCCGCGATCACCACGCCGGCAGCGGACCCGTCCAGATGCACGACCTGCAGCGCGTCGACATCCAGCACCTCGCGAATGGCGGCGATGCGCCGGTTCAGCGCGGCCGGGAAATCCGCCGGCGACGCCCACAACGCGTCGCGAAGCCGCTCCCGCAGCGTGAGCAATTGCGTGCCTTCGTCGATGACGGGAGCTGCCGTCGAGGGCGCAGCCTGTTCGCCGGTGCGATAGGCCAGACCATCCAGTTCGGTGTCGGCTTCGGTGATACGCAGCAGCAGCGGTCCGGCCTGTAGCGTCGCCCCGTGGCGAACGGCGGCGCGCTGGACCGCCATTCCATCGATCCGCGTCCCGTTGGTGGAACCCAGATCCTCGATCAGCACGCCACCGGAGGGCAGCACCTCCAGCAGCACGTGCTCGCGCGACAGGCCGTTGAGCGGCGCGCGCACCTCGCAGTCCGCGCCCCGGCCCAGCCGATGCCGGCCGACATCCAGCTGCCGCCGCGACAACTCGACGCCCGATGGCTCCAGTACCTCCAGATGGACGCGGATGCGCTGCATGCCCGAATTTCCAATCAGTCAGGCCGCCAGCGTAACGCCTGAGTTCGCGTTTGCGAACCCGACCACCATACGACGGCCGCAGGTCGTTCGCCGTCGCGAACAAGGAAAAGTTAACTCATTGAATTAATTGCAGTTCAAAAGTTGGCACGGGACTTGGAATGAGATCCAGCATCCCACCGCGAAGAACCACCGCCATGAACCTGAAGCTCCTGCGCTCCATTTGCTTTCTCCTGCTGGCCGGCATTGCCGCCAACAGTCAGGCACAGCCCACCCAGTTCGACACCAGCTTCGATGGCGATGGCGAGCTGACGACGCCGTTCCCAGCCCAGGCGCCTGCCGAATACCGCCGTGATCTGCGCCAGCTGGCGCCGTCGTCCGCCGGAACGATCCTGGTCGCCGGCACCGATTGGGACGACGAGTCGTTCAAGCTGTTCCGGATCATCAAGAATCCGAGAGCCTTCATCGGGCGCCTCTCGGCCACCAGCGGACAACCGGTCACCAGCTACGGCGGCCTTGGCACCGGCGTGTCGACGCTCGGTGATCTGCGCATGGTCATCAACGACATGGTTTCCCTGCCGGACGGCAGCGCGCTGATCTGCGGCGATCGCTACACCGACGCCGGTGCGAAAGGTGTCGCGCTTCGTGTTGATGCGGATGGTCAACTGGATGCCGCCTGGGGAGCGGGCTCGGAAATACAGAGTCCCGGGCAAAGCCATTGTTACGGGCTGGAATTGCTGGGCGACGGACGAGTGGTGATGGTGGGATCGACCCAAGGGGAAGATGGGCCATTCGCCATCGCCCAGTATCTCGACAGCGTCGGACAGGTGCTCTACGACCAGGGACTCGAGTTCTGGCCGAATGCCCCCGAGGACTATCGCCCGAGCCGGGCCACCGCGGTCGTGGAACAGCCCGGACTCGGCGTGGTGATTCTGGTCGGCGCATTCGCCAACGATGCAGGCACCGGAGACCGGAATCACTCCTCGCTCTGGCTGGTGCGTCTGACCTTCGATGGTCAACCCGACCCGGCATTCGGCCTCCCCAAAGAAGTGCCGCACGCCTACCAGGCACAGGACTCGCTGATCAAGGGGCTGCAGGCCGACCAGATCGACATCGACCCGACCGGTCGGATCCGCCTTGGCCTCACCCACTTTCAATCGACTACCGGCAACTACGGCGTGGCGGCCCGCAACCGCAACATCGATGGCAGCGGCGGCCTCAACACCGACATTGGCCCAACCCGGGGGAGCAACTTCGATCTGCGTGTCGGCGGCGCGACCCTCGGGCCCGATGGCAAGAGCCTGATCCTGAGCCTGCAACGCGAAGATGGCGTCGGCTGCAGCCCTTCGATGGGCAGCCCGCACCCGACAGAGCGACTGCATCTGTTGCGCACCACGGCCGGCACTCTGCAAGCTGACACGGGTTTTGATGGCGACGGACAGTTTGACTGGGAATTGCAGTCACTCGTCGCCGGAACCGATTGCATCCGCCCGACCTACTACGACGCCCAGGACGTGATGCTGCATCGGAATGGCCGGATCACGGTGCTTGGCACCTACATCAATGCACCACCGACAAACACCGGCTACCACGCCCATTTCCCGGCGCTGACCCAATTCGTTGGCAACAACTTCGGCGCATCGCCCTGGGACATCGACCCGAATCCCTTGAGTTTCTCCCCGGCAAGCGCTCGTCCGAACGCTTTCG
>JAGRJX010000068.1 GCA_020442545.1 Lysobacterales bacterium | reverse complement strand
GATCCAGCGACGGCGTCAGCGTCTTTTCGCCTTCCTTCCACTTCGCCGGGCAGACTTCGTTCGGGTGTGCGGCGACGAACTGTGCGGCCTTCAGCTTGCGCACCGTCTCCGACACGTCACGCGCGATGGCGTTGTCGTGGATTTCCAGCGTCTTGATCATGCCGTCCGGGTTGATCACGAAAGTGCCACGCAGCGCCAGGCCGTCTTCATCGATGTGCACGCCAAAGGCGCGGGTCAGCTGGTGGGTCGGATCGCCGACCAGCGGGAAGGTCGCCTTGCCCACCGCCGGCGAGGTCTCGTGCCACACCTTGTGCGAGAAGTGGGTGTCGGTGGTGACGATGTAGACCTCGGCGCCGGCCTTCTGGAACTCGGCGTAGTGCTCGGCGGCGTCTTCAATCTCGGTCGGGCAGTTGAAGGTGAAGGCGGCCGGCATGAAGATCACCACGGACCACTTGCCCTTCAGATCGGCTTCGGTGACTTCGATGAACTTGCCATTGTGGAAGGCATTGGCCTTGAACGGCTGGACTTCGGTGTTGATCAACGACATGTCGAAATATCCTCGTGTTGAAGGTTGGGGGGAAATGACCATGGGACACAGGATAGGCAATGTCGATTGATAAATGAAATCGAAAGTATGGATTTAAGCCATAGATAACATCTATCAATAGCGGGATTTCCGTCCGGTGTCGCGGGCGCAGGTCGGGACTGCCGGTCGAGCGCCCGCGCATTGTGATGCGTGTCACGCTGTGGACGATGATCCGCCGACCTGCCGGCTTTCGTCACGCTACCCGGTACTTTCGCCACGTTTGTCGCTGTCCGGCGCGCCCTAGGCTTCAGCGCTGAATTGTCCGGAGAGCCCTCATGTTTCGACGCAGTCTGCTTGCCGCCGCAACGGCGGCCGTGTTGGCCGCTGCCAGCTGTTCGCCAGCCAGCGCAGCCGATGAGGTGCCGCTGGGTCGCCTGTCGCGCGACGTGGTACCTGACGTGGTCGCCGTCGACCTGAAAATTGATCCATCGAAAGAGCGCTTCAGCGGTCATACCCGCATTGACGTCGAACTGGCCAAGCCCCTGAAAAGCTTTTGGCTGCACGGGCGCAATCTCGACATCAAGTCGGCGACCTGCGCCACGGCGGATGGTGAGACGGTGCCACTGACCATCGAGCAGGCGCATGAGGCCGGCGGCGTGCTCAAGGCCACCGCGCCCGACACCCTGCCTGCCGGCAAGGCCACGATCGAGATCGTCTACGAGGCGCCGTTCGGCAGCCTGTCCGGTGCCTATCAGGTCAAGCCGGAAGGCGTGCCGCATGTGATGACCCAGTTCGAATCGCTGGGGGCACGCATCACCTTCCCGGGCTTCGACGAGCCCAGCTTCAAGCAGCCGTGGAAGATCAGCCTGACCGTGCCGGCCGACCAGCAGGGCATCGCCAACACCCAGCAGGTGAGCGTGGAGCCAGCCGATGAAGGCTGGAAGAAGCTGACCTTCGAGACCACCGAGAACCTGCCCAGCTACCTGGTCGCCTTCGCGGTCGGGCCGTGGGACGTGGTGAAGTGGAAGGACATTCCGCCCAACAGTGTGCGCAAGACGCCGCTGCAGCTGCGCGGCATCGCCGCCAAGGGGCAGGGCGGTCGCATGGACTACGCGCTGGAGAACACCGCAGCCATCGTCGAAGCGATGGAGGTCTATTTCGACATCCCGTACCCCTTCGACAAGCTGGACATCCTCGCCGCGCCCGACTTTGCCGCGGGCGCGATGGAGAATCCGGGCCTGATCACCTATCGCGACTACCTGCTGTTCGTGAACGAGGATTCGCCGGTGGGCGAGCGCCAGGGCTATTGGGGCACGCATGCGCATGAGCTGGCGCACCAGTGGTTCGGTGATCTGGTCACCATGCCGTGGTGGGACGACATCTGGCTGAACGAGGCCTTCGCCACCTGGATGGGCAACAAGATCGTCCACCAGCTGCACCCGGAGTTCCACACCGATCGCGGCTTGATGCGTTACGGCATGTACGCCATGGGCCAGGACAGCCTGGCCAGCTCGCGACGCGTGCATGAGCCGATTAACGAATACACCGATATCGAGTCGGCTTTCGATGGCATCACCTACGCCAAGGGCGGTGCGGTGCTGGCCATGTTCGAACGCTTCGTCGGCGAAGAACCGTTCCGTGACGCGATCCGCGACTACCTGCGCGCGCACAGTCGAGGCAACGCCACCAGCGACGACCTGATCCGCTCCATCGCCGCGCACAGCAAGGATGCCAAGGGCGTGGCGGCGGCGTTCCACAGCTTTATCGACCAGCCCGGCGTGCCGGAGCTGGCGGTCACGCTGGACTGCGAGGGCGAGCAGCCGCTGCTGAAGCTCAAGCAGCGCCGCTACCTCCCGCTGGGTTCGGTGGTGGAGCGCATCGAGGGCCAGCACTGGGGCATTCCGCTGTGCGTCCGCTATGAGGCTGACGGCAAGCTCGCCAGCCAGTGCGAGCTGTTCGACAAGGCGCAGGGTGAATTCGCCCTCGATGCCGACAGCTGCCCTGCGTGGGTGATGCCGAATGCCGATGGCGCCGGCTACTACCGCTACACGCTGGACCCGGCATCGCAGCAGAAGCTGACCGCCGCTTTCGACAAGCTCAGCGAGCGTGAGCAGACCGTGTATTCGGCGACTCTCGACGCCGCCTTCAGCGCCGGCACGCTGGACGCCAGCGCTTACCTGCAGAGCGTGCCGCTGCTGGCTTCCTCCGACGTGCGCGAAACCAGGCTGGCGCCCACCGGTAAGATCGGCTGGATGATCCAGCGCATCGCGACGGACGAGAAGCAGAAGGATGCCCTGCGCGCCTACGGTCGCGCCGTGTATGGCCCGATGCTCAAGCAGCTCGGTCTCGACGCGAAGGACGGCGACAGCGACGAGGATCGCCGCCTGCGCAGCGCGCTGATCGGCTTCCTGGCCGGCACGGCGAAGGATCCGGCGCTGCGCCAGGAGCTGGCCAATCGGGGTCGCCGGGTATTGGGCATGTCGGTGGGCGATGAGCCGGGCGACGGCAAACTGCACACGGATGCTGTGCCTGCCGATCAGCTGGGCACGGTGATCTGGGCGGCCTCCGAGCTGGGAGGCAAGGACGTGTTCGACATGCTGGAAAGGCATTTCCGCAGCACGGCGGACCCGAGCATCCGCGGTGACCTGCTGTCCGCCATGGGCAACATGGATGACAAGGCATTGACCGAGCGCGCGCGCCAGCTGGTGTTCGAGAAGGACCTGCTGCGTCGCAACGAGCTCGGCCCGCTGCTGGGTTCGCAGGCCGGCACCGACGACGATGACCGTCGCGTCGAGCTGCGCGCCTGGGTTGACCAGCACTTCGATAAGCTGGCCGAGCTGTCGGCGCCGAAGGAGCGCCGTGTCGCGTCGCTGTATTCGGCGAACATGTGCAGCCCGGAGGAGGCCAGGGACCTCGATGCGAAGTTTGCGCAGCGCATGGCCAGCATCGAGGGCGGACCGCGCGGCATGGCGCAGACCAAGGAACGCATCCAGCTATGCAGCGACCTGCGCGAGGCGCAGGCGAAGCATCCGCTGGTGATTCCGGAATACAAGGCGCTCTGATTTCAGCAACGTCTTGCAAGCAGAAGGCCCGCGCAACGCGGGCCTTCTGCGTTCCAGCGTTATGATGGCGGCAGCAACCCCGACGGATACGCAGCACCATGTCCCAACCGGCTCTGACCGACGCCGAGCGCGCGGCGATCCATGAACGTTTCGCGCAGGTGCCGGAACGCGGCAGTACCGACCACCTGCTGCGCCTGGTGCAGCAGCATCACGTCACGCTGTCGATGATGGCCGACACCAAGGCCAACATCATCATCACGGTGTCGTCGATCATGCTGACGCTGGTGCTGGGCCGGCTCAGCGATCCCGACCTGCGCATCGCGCTGATGGTGCTGGGCTTCTTCACCCTGCTGGCGCTGCTGCTGGCGATCCTCGCGGTGCTGCCGAAGTACCGGCCGATCCGCCATCGCAATGACCGCCTGCCGCCCGGCTTCAACGTGCTCTTCTTCGGCCATTTCGCCATGCTCGACGAGAAGGAGTTCATGGAACGCATGAGCGCGGCCATGCAGCCCGGTCAGGCCTATGCAACCGTGGTGCGCGACGTGTATTCGCTGGGCAGCTATCTGGCGCACCACAAGTACCCGTATCTGCGGCTGAGCTACCTGTTCTTCATCGCCGGATTCATCCTGGCCTGCATCGTTGCCGGCGTGGAGCTGGCGCTCGCTTGAGCGCGGATACGACGCTGGCCGCCTGCGTCCGCGAGGCGGTGGCCCGCCTACGTGCGATGACGGATGCCGAGGCGGCGGAGTGCCGCTACGAGGTGGAGCTGCTGTTGGGCCATGTCCTGGGCCGTGATCGCGCCTGGCTGTTCGCGCATGCCGGCGACCAGCTGGATGCCGGGCCGCGGGAGCGTTTCGAGGCCTTGCTGGTGCGTCGTATTGCTGGCGAGCCAGTGGCGCACATCGTCGGTTGCCGTGGCTTCTGGACGCTGGACCTGCAGGTCAACAGCGACACGCTGATTCCTCGCCCGGAAACCGAGACGCTGGTGGAGCAGGTTCTGGCGCGACTCGTCGCAGAACAGTGTTGTGACGTGGCCGACCTCGGTACCGGCAGCGGCGCCATCGCCCTGGCGCTGGCCAGCGAGCGGCCAACATGGCGGCTGCATGCGGTCGATGCCAGTGAGGCCGCGCTGGCGGTCGCGAGGTCCAACCAAGAGGCGCTGCGACTGCAGAACGTGACGTTGCATCACGGCGACTGGCTGCAGCCGCTGCACGGCCGGCGTTTCGATGCCATCGTCAGCAATCCGCCCTACATCGAAGACGACGACCCGCACCTGTCGCGCGGCGACCTCCGCTTTGAACCGCGCATGGCGCTGGCTTCGGGTGCCGATGGTCTCGATGCCATCCGACGCATCGTCGCGGACTCGCCAGCCTGCCTCAAGCCGCGAGGCTGGCTGTTGCTTGAACACGGCTGGCGGCAGGGCGAGGCGGTTCGTGCACTTCTGGATGCATCGGGCTTCGTCGAGGTGACCACAGTGACCGACCTCGAGGGCCGCGAACGCGTCAGCCTTGGACGCTGGCCGGGCTGAAGCTCGCCCAGACAACAAGATGGACTGCCCGAACCGATTTAGCGGGATCACCTGACTGTCGCATCCCGGACGATTGGACTGCCGTGGTTGTCGGTGAAACAGCTCAGGCTTTTCATCGTACCAATCCTTCATCGCCTGGATCGGGGCACTTGATTTGAGCGCTGATTGCGGCAGCTGGTGGTTGTACAGGTGCACATAGCGATCCAGTGTCTTTTCCAGGTCGTCGCCCGAGCGGAAGTGGTGCGTCTTGAGAACATCCGCGATGCGGCCGTTGAAGCGTTCGACCATGCCGTTAGTCTGCGGTCGCCGTACACGAGTCAACCGGTGGTCGATACCCAACGCCCGGCATAGCTGATCAAATTCATGTTGCCCCGTCGGCTGGCGTGCACGTGAGCCGAACAACCGATCCGTGAACTCCTTGCCGTTGTCTGTCAGCACGGTGCGGATGCGGATCGGACAGGCCTTGTGCAGCGCCTTCAGGAACGCCTTCGCCTGGCTTGCCGTCTTGCTTTTCCTGATCTGTACGAACACCCAGCGCGCGGCGCGGTCGATGGCCACGAACAGATAGCGGCGGGTGGACTCGCCGGGCATCTGCGGCAGGTATTTCACGTCGATGTGCAGGTAGCCCGGCTCATAGGCCTTGAACGGGTTGTGCACGGCCTTGGGTTCGGCAGGCAACAGGCTCCGGAGATTGCCCACGCCGTGGCGACGCAGGCAGCGATCCAGGCCCGAGCGCGAGACCTCCGGGCACAGGAACTCCCGACACACGGCAAGCAGGTCATCCAACGGCAGCAACAGCAGCTTGCGCAGCTCGACGACGATCCTTTCCTGCGCCGGCGTGAGCGTGGTCTGCAGACGGTGCGCCGTGTGCGAGGCGTCGGTGAACACCTTGCGATCGCGCCAGCGACGGATGGTGCCTTCTGAAACGCCGTAGCGTGCGGCCAGCACCGCGACCGACTCGGAGCTGGCAGCAATCTCGGCGCGGATGGCCGGCGTGGTGCGTGCGTTCTTGTGCAAGGCAAGGATCATGCGGACGAGCTCCTGGATGACGGGACGATCTCCGCTTGCAGCTCCTCAACCAGCCCACGCATCACATCGCGAGCCATGAACAGCGCAAAGCGTTTTATATGGCTATATAATCATCCGGGATGCGACACGTAGTACCTTTTCCAGCGCAGCATCGCCCAAGACAAGAGGCCGGGGATCACTCCCCGGCCTTTTTGGCAACTCGATGACGGTTGCAACACTCTGACCCGCCCACGATACCGCCATCCGCTGCGTCCCTGCCACCGCCACGCCCTTCCGGTGTGGCGTTTTGCTTTGCGCTGCTGACAGGCAGTCGCGTTCAGCGCTGCGCTTGCGCCAGCAGCGAGTCCAGCACTTCACTGACCAGCCGTTGCTTGGCACGCGGCAATGCCTGCACGCGCTTGATCTGCTGTTGCAGCTTCGGTGCCGGCCCGCGCTTGCCGGGCTTGGGCTGGGTGCCGACCAGCTCGTCGAGGGACATCCCCAAGGTATCGGAGAGCGTCGGCAGCAACGAAACCGCGACGCGCAACGCGCCGCCTTCGTAGTGCGCCATGGTCTGATTTGCCCTAGCTTTGCGAGACCCCGAAGGGCCGCTTTGGGTGTGCGCCGTGAAAAGGCGGCGCTTTTCCAGTGGGTGCAAGTCCCACCCGGCAACTGCTCCAGCCGGAAGCAACCGGAGCAGTCATGGAGGTAACGAAATGGCTGAAGCCTTCGGTAATGCGTGTCACAAAATACGGTGACAGCGCGAGTGTGCAGGCCGTAACGCGAGTGAACGCCGAGCAAGCCTCGAAAAGGCCGATGCACAGGCCGACCTGACAACCCTATCAGGGAAGGCTGATACGACTGGAT
>JAGRJX010000067.1 GCA_020442545.1 Lysobacterales bacterium | reverse complement strand
CAGCCAACACGCAAGAGGCCCGCCAATGGCGGGCCTCTTGCGTGTTGGCTGGGGGGCAGTAGTCAAACCGATTGTTCGACGAAATCGCCTGGAAGGATTTTGGTCGTAGCCGCAGGCTTTGAGCACGAAGGGCCGCACTCCAAGGATGGCGTGCGCAATCCAGGTCGTCGCAGTTCGCAAAGCCGCTCTTGGCCCGATCCAAACCCCAAGAGGGGCTTGTGCGCATTGGCTGGGGGACACTAGTCGGACCCACAGTAACGCGATGCGTCCTGGATCGCGCCCTCCGGGCCTTCGCTGCGCGAAAGTCCACTCCGGCATCCTCACCCGCTTGCGGCGAGGATCGTCCCTCGACCGTGCACTTGTTCGGCCACCTTCGCGATCGAAAAGCCGCCACGCGCTTCCGCTTTGCCCTTCCGGGTAGCTACACTCTGGCTATTGATTACCTGGAGAACGCTGATGAGCGTCGAAAGCAGCGACTTGGCCCGCCTGTATCCCCTGGATAGTCTGCGAGAGGAGACCTGCCAGCAGTTGGCCAATGAGGCGTCGGTTGCCGAGTACATGAAGGGCGAGCTGCTGTTCCGCGCTGGCGAATTTGATGGCGATACGCTGTATCTGCTGGAGGGTGACATCAGCGGTGACTATCCGGACGGGCGAAGCAAGAAGATGTCGGCAAGTTCCCTTCAGGGCCGATATCCGATCGGTGATTCGCAGCCGCGGCGTTTCAACGCGACGGTTACTTCGCCCCGCGCAAGAGTGCTGCGGCTGGATCGGCGATACACCGAGAAGGTCATTGCCTGGGACCAGCTGAGTCGCAACGAAGGATTCCGCCAGTTTGACCCGTCTCCGGAAGGCAACCGGTGGGTCTTCAAGCTGCTCCAGAGCCGCGCCTTCCACAAACTCCCTACCGGCAATATCGAGCGGATGTTTCAGCGCTTCGAGGAGATCGAGGTCAAGTCCGGCAGCGTGATCGTGCGCGAGGGCGATGATGGTGACTACTTTTATGTGATCAAGGAGGGTGCCGGATCGGTGTCGAAGTATCTGGACGGTGCCGAGTCCGTGGTCGCCTACCTGGTACGCGGAGACTGCTTTGGCGAGGATGCGCTGCTGTCCAACACCACGCGCAACGCGACGGTGAAGATGATGCAGGATGGGCGACTGATGCGCCTTGGTCGATCCGCCTTCGAGGAAGTACTGAAGCCACCGGTGGTCGAGTGGTTGACGGCGGGCCAGGCGTCCCTGCTGGCGCGCGAAGGGGCGGTGATCGTCGACGTGCGGATGCCGGCCGAGCACGATCAGCGGGCGATCAAGGATTCACTCAACATTCCGCTGTACCGTTTGCGCGAAGATGCGGCGGAACAGTTCGAACAGGACAAGAAATACATTGTCTACTGCAACACCGGTGAGCGCAGTGCCGCTGCAGCCTTCATCCTGACGCGACTGGGTTTCGACGTCTACGCGTTGCAGGGTGGGCTTGCCAGCATGCTGCGCAAGGCCGAGCGGCAGGCCTAGCCCGGCGCCTGGCCCGGGATGCTTTTCCGGTTTGGGCGCTGGGCATCCTATTGATCGAGTATCCGGTCGCCGACGATCACCCGGTCTGCCGGGCGTGCCGCGAACAGACCGTTGCTGATCACGCCAACGATCTGGTTGAGCTTCGCCTCCAGGTCGACCGGGTCGATGATCGACCAGCCGTGGACATCGAGGATCCAGCCGTCATTGTCGGTGACGACGCCATCGCGCCAGACCGGCTGACCGCCAAGCCTGGCGATTTCGCGGCCGACGTGGCTGCGCGCCATCGGCACCACTTCCACCGGTAGCGGGAACTTGCCGAGGATATCGACCTGCTTGCTGTCGTCGATGATGCAGATGAATTCACGACTGGCGGCGGCGACGATTTTTTCGCGGGTCAGTGCCGCGCCGCCGCCCTTGATCAGCCTGCGGTGCGGATCGCATTCATCGGCACCGTCGACATAGAGTGACAGTTCGCCGACGGCATTCAGGTCCAGTACCGGAATGCCCAGCGATTCCAGCTGGCGCGTGCTCTGCTCGGAGCTGGACACCGCACCCTCGATGCGATTGCGTATCTTTCCCAGACCATCGATGAAATGCGCAACTGTGGAACCGGTGCCGACGCCTATGACGCTGCCGTCCTCGACAAAATCGAGCGCACGAAGCGCGGCCTGTCGCTTCTGTTCATTGCGATCCATGGTCAGTCCGTCTGTTTCTCAAGTTCCAGGATGGTGGCCAGCTGCTCTGCGCTGACCGGCAGCACCGACAGCCGGTTGCCGCGCCGGGTCAGCGCAAAATCGCCAAGCGCACCGGCATTGGCCTTGAGCGTCTGCAGCGACAACGTGCGTTTGAAACGCCGCTTGTAGGCAATATCGACCATCTGCCAGCGTGCGTTGTCCGGATCGCTCTTGGGGTCGTAGTAGTGCGACTCCGGGTTGAACTGGGTCGGATCGTCGTAGGGCTTGCTGGCAACGCGAGCCAGGCCGACCACGCCCGGCTCATCGCAGTTGCTGTGGTAGAAAAGGACCGTGTCGCCGACCTTCATGTCATCGCGCATGAAATTGCGCGCCTGGTAGTTGCGGACGCCTGTCCACGGCTCGCGCTTCACCCGTTTCAGGTCGTCGATGGAAAACTCTTCGGGTTCGCTCTTCATCAGCCAGCTGGCCATTTCACAACGCTCCTTCGCCAGCAGTTGGCTTGCTCTTGATCAGCCGGTTCAACATGTTCGGCTGCGGGGTTTGTGGTGCTGCGGAATTTCGCGCTCGCGCCGTCGTCAGGGGCGTCATTGTTCGCGTTTCTTCACGCAGTCGATGACGCCCAGCTCGGTCACCACGGCATCCAGCGGTACGTCCCAGTCGGCCGCATCCAGCGCCGACCGCTCCTGCGCGGCGTAGCCGACGCCAACCAGCAAGGGTCGTGTACTTGATGGGTGCCTGCGGAAGGCAAAGCTGCGGTCATAGTAGCCCGCGCCGCTGCCAAGCCGGTTACCGCGCTGGTCGAAGCCCAGCAGCGGAACCAGCACCACCGCCAGGTCTTCGGGCGATAGTCGTGAGGTGGTCTCCAGTGTGGGTTCAGGAATGCCGAAGCAGTTGGCCTCAACCGGATCGCCGGTACGCCAGGGCGCGAAGCTCAGTCGCGAGCCCGGTTCGATGCAGGGCAGACAGTAGATGAATGCGCCGTCCGAGCGGGCCAGAACGCCGTGCAGCGGCATCTCGCCGCGAACCGCCCAGTAGCCGGCGACGTAGGCCGGAGCCGCAGAATCCTCAGCATCTTGCCAGGGAGCCCATTCCTGCAGGCGTTCGGCCATCGTTTCTGCAGCGGCCATGCGCTGCGATGCCGGTATCCGCCTGCGTTCGTCCAACAGCTGCTGGCGCAGGCCGTGTCGAGGGTTTGCGCTCACGAGGTGGTCTGGAAATTCGAAGGCGGAGGAATGGCATCCTCCGCCGCGCCGATACGCACGAAACGACCTTGATCCCGAGGATCAGGTGGGAGGGCTGACAGGACTTCAGGCTTTCCGCTCTTGGCGGGCTTGCACACCAGCCGCTGTATCGCACTCCCGGGGTCGTTATTTAGGGTCAAGGCAAATGATTTCGTACGCGGTCGGTCACGGCAGAGAACGCCAAGGCAGTTTAGCAGCGCGACCGCAGCGGTATGTGAACGACTTGTTGTTTTTGACGTTGTCCGACAGACCAGCGGCGCGCTGAAGCTCCAATTCGTTCAGCTTTCAGCCTGGTCAAGAAGACGGTCCAGGCGCTCGCAGAGATCCTCCAGCGTGCGTCGTTCCTCGCGCTGACCGCGCTGGCGGGATTCGCCGAGGCTGTGCAGGTCGTGCGCAAGGTTCAGCGCGGCCAATACGGCGATGCGATCAATGCCGGCCAGGCGGTTGCTGTCACGGACTTCGCGCATGCGCTTGTCCAGTAGCCTGGCGGCGGCGATCAGGTCGTCGCGCTCGTCTTCGGGGCAGGCGACCAGGTACTCGCGGTCAAGAATCCGGACCTCGATCGGCTCGCTCCTGGCGGCAGCGCTCATGGATTGTGCTCCAGCGACTTGAGGCGCTGGATCATGGCCTCGACGCGGGAGCGGGCCTGCTCGTTCTTGTCCAGCAACGCCGCGCGTTCGGACACCAGTTGCTGCTGGCTGTGGCGAAGGCTGCGGTTCTCGTCGAGCAGACGGTTGGTGAGCCGTGCCAGCCGTTCAACCCGGTCGATCAGGGCCTGGAGTTGCGAAGGGGCGGGATTGTTCATGGCGCATTCTGTCCAATCAGGATGACCGGGCGACCGGCATCAGTTTGCAAGTGCGGTAGTGGCAGCGGTATCGATCGGGTGGACCCGTGTCGATCCCCGGTGCACGCAACTTGCGAATCTACAACTCTAAAGATATGAGATCGTTGCGGTCAATTCCTGACTGGTACCGTCACCCGCTGCCGGCGGCGGTCTCGTTGCTCGCGCCGTCGGAGGAGGCCGAGCGCTCACGCTCGACGAATCGTTCCGGCTGATGTTGGCGGATGAATGCCAGGCAATGGTGCACCTCAAGCGGCGGGGACAGCCAGTAGCCCTGGATTTCATCGCATCGTTGCTGACGAAGGTAGTCCAGTTGCTCGGCATTCTCCACACCTTCGGCCACCACGTTCAGCCCCAGCGAATGGGCCATGGTGATCACCGTGGCGGTGATGGCCTCGTCGTCGGGATCGGTGGTCAGGTCGCCGATGAACTCCTTGTCGATCTTCAGGGTATCGATAGGAAGGCGCTTGAGATAGACCAGCGACGAGTATCCGGTTCCAAAGTCATCAATGGCCAGCGTCACCCCGAGACGTCGCAGCTCGTGCAGCACCGTTGTGGCTTGCTCGGCGTTGGCCATCACCATGCTCTCGGTGACTTCCAGCTCCACATTTCCAGACTGCAGATCCAGTTCCTCGATCAGATCGCCCAGCAGTTGAGGCAGTCGGCCGCGGAGAAACTGCCCGACGGACACATTGATCGCCATGCCGAGGTCGCTTAGTCCGCTTTGTTCCCAGCGGCGCAAGGTCAGGCATGCTTCGCGCATCACCCATTCGCCGATCGGCAGAATCAGGCCGGTTTCCTCGGCCAGCGGGATGAACGTGGATGGCAGAACTTCACCGATGTCTTCGCTGTACCAGCGCAGCAGGGCCTCGACGCCGGTGATGCAACCGTCGCCCAGCGACATGCGTGGCTGGTACACAAGGCGGAATTCGCCGCGTTCGAGCGCCTTTCGCAGCGCAGCAATCATGGTTGCCCGCTGGCGCGCTTCGGCATCCATGGCTTCGGTGTAGAACTGGAAGGTGTTGCGGCCGTGGTCTTTTGCCTGGTACATGGCCGTGTCGGCAAATTTCAGCAGATCGCTCGGCACCAGGCCGTGATCCGGGTACAGACTGATGCCCACCGACGGCGAAATCACGACCTCGCTGCGACCGTCCAGTTCCAATGGCTGCCCGAAGGCCGCAATGATCTTTCGCGCGACGTGTTCGGCAACATCGGGATGTTCGATGTCCTCCAGCACAACGGTAAACTCGTCGCCGCCAAGCCGGGCGACGGTGTCGGTTTCGCGCACGGTGGTGAGCAGGCGCGCGGCGGCGGCTTTCAGGATGCGATCACCGGCCGCATGGCCCAGCGAATCGTTGACGTCCTTGAAACGGTCGAGGTCGAGGAACAGCACCGCCACGCGCGCATCCTGCCGCCGTGCGCGAACGACGGCTCGCGCCAGTCGCTCGGACAGCAGGGTGCGGTTGGGCAGGCCTGTGAGCGTGTCGTAGTTGGCGAGGTAGCGCAGCTCCTGTTCGGCGCGCTTCTTGTCGGTGACGTCGTTGACCACGGCGACGAAGTGGGTTCGTTCGTGCTGGCTGTCGCGCACCTCATTGAGTTCGAGCCAGCCAAGGAATTCTTCGCCATCCTTGCGCCGCTGCCACATCTCGCCCTTCCAGTGACCGCTCTGGGTGAGTAGCTCCCGCGTCCGCTGGTAAAACTCTTCGTCGTGTTGCGAACTGTCGAGCAGTGAGGTGTTCTGCCCGATCACTTCATTGGCCTCGTATCCGGTGATGCGCGAAAATGCCGGATTGACCGACACAAAATTGAAGCGCTCGTCGAATACTGCCACCGCCTCGCTCATACTGCGCAGCACTTCCGTGGCGATGCGGCGTTCGCGCTCGGCACGGCGGGTGTGCGAGACGTCGGCCGCGGTGCCCGCGATCCGCAATGGGTTGCCGTCCTCGTCGCGGGCAACGACCTTGCCGCGTGACCTCACCCAGATGTAGTTGCCTTCGGCATTCATAACCCGGTGTTCGGATTCATAGAACTCGGCTTGTCCCAGAATGTGCGCCTGGATGCGCTGCTGCACTTTCGGCAGGTCTTCGGGGTGCACGGCCCGCGCACGCCAGTCGTCGGTGCTCAGGTGCTGCTCTGCCTTGTCGCCCAGCAGCTGGTCGGCACCGATGCGGCACAGCGAGTTTCGGCGCAGGTCCCAGTCCCAGAATTCATCGCCCGAACCCCAAAGCGCCAGTTTCAGGCGTTCCTCGCGCTCGCGGATCTGGTTCAGCAGGTCCAGTCGGCGCTGGCGCCGCTGTTGCTGGGATTGCAGGTACCAGATCAGCAGTCCGCCTGCCACCGTCAGGTAGAGCAGGTATGCCCACACGCTGTTCCAGATGCCCGGGCTGATGTGGACCGGCAGTCGAAGTGCCTGTGTCGACCAGCGGCCATCGCTGTCCCCGGCTTCGGCATGGAACACGTAGTCACCCGGCGACAGGCCGCTGTAGATGGCGAAGCTGCGATCGCCCGCCATCACCCAATCGCGGTCGACACCGTCCAACCGGTAGCGAAAACGGAGGCGTTCGACTGGATTGAAGTCCAGCGCGGTGAAGCCGAGGTGCAGCACGCCGCCCGCTTGCTGAAACTCGATCCGCTCAGGTGGAATCAGCGGCGTAATGGCCGTCCTCTGGCTGCCGGCAAACGCGGAAAGCAGCACCACCGGCGCATTGAACTCGCGGGAGTCGCCGCCATCCGCCTCGATCAGGCTGACCCCGTTCGTCGTGCCGAACAGCAGGCGTCCGTCATCGAGCTGCAATGCAGCGCCGGGATTGAAGGTCAGGCCCTGCATTCCGCTCAGATACTCGTGACTGCTGTCACCCTGAAGATCAAGGCGCAACAGTCCGTTTCGCGTGCTCAGCCAGAGGCGGCCGCGCCGATCCTCCATTACCGCGGTCACACCAGGGTGAAGGTCGAGACTGGGATGACGGACGCGCTCGATGATGGGCGCATCGGGATCATCCGTCCGGGTCAGCCGATCCAGGCCGTTCTGGGTGCCCACCCAGAGACTGCCGTCATCGGTTTCGCTGATACTGAGCACCACATCGCCGCTGGGCGTTGCCGGGTCATTGCTGGCATGCCGGAACTGCCGCACCGCTTCCTGTCCGGGCAGCAGAAGGTTCAGGCCATTCTCGGTGGCGATCCACAGGCGCTGCGCCGCATCCAGATGCAGATCATTGATATGGTCGCTGCCCAGGCTGCGCAGGTCGTCACTGCCGCTTCGCCATCGCCGCTCCACCTGCTGCATGACGGGGTTGAAAAGCAGCAGGCCGGCATCCTGTGTGCCAACCCAGAGCCGACCATCGCGAGCCTGCTCGATGCGGGTCAGCGATAGCGCATTGTCACCGTCCAGGGCATGCCGACGGTAGCTGCCGCTGGGGAGCCGCTCGATCAGTCCCCGGTTCGTGGCCAGCCACCAGCGCCCCTCGGCACCGCGGGCGATGTCGAGCACCGCCAGCTTGCCGGCGAGCGGGGTTGTGCCGGGCTCGGCCCGACCAAGTCCGGGTTCGAACCGATCCTGATCAATGTCGTAATGGAGCAGACCGGACTGGCTCGATCCGATCCAGATGCCGTCCTGCGGATCTTCGGCAAGCGCCAGCACGTCGTGCCCGCTGGCTGCCGGAACGGACGGGTCAAAAATCTGCTGGATGGTGTTACCACGGCTGTCCGCGTTGAAGACCCCGTGCCCTTCGACCGCTACCCAGAGCAGGCCGGCGCGGTCTATGAACAGGTTGCTTACCGGTGCGCTCGGCAGGCCGCCGGCGCGCCCGGTCTGCTGCGGCAGTTGCTTCACGCGGCCTGTCGTGTCGAGGCGAAACAGATCCTCACCAGCCGCAAACCAGACACGCCCCAGTGGATCCGCGACCAATGCACGAACGGATCGTCCGTCATCAAACATCGGCTGGGGCAGGGCGCGTGGCACCGGGCTGTCGGCCGGCAGCACAAACAGGCGCCCGACGCTGCCGATCCAGAGCTGGCCAGCAGAGTCGAAGGCGACGCTGTCCGCGGTATCGAGGCCGCTGATGCGACTGGCTACCCGTGATGCAGTGTCAATCTGGTAGAGGCCTTCATCGGTCGCTGCATGCAGGAGGCGACCCCCGTTCCAGATCAGACGCACGCGTCGTGCGCCCGCACTTGCTGCGACACCAAAGCGCAGCACTGCCTGCCGGGTGTCTGCGGCAGGGTCGATCAGGTCGATGCCTGAATCAGTGCCGACCCAGAGTCCACGACCTTCCTGGTAGAGGAGGTCGCGGACCCGTTCACCGGGCTGGCCGCTGCGCGTCGTGGCGTCGGGGGCCAGCGGTAAAAACGTGGCGGTGGTGAGGTCGAGTCGATAGACGAAACGCGTGCTGCTGCCAACGTAGAGGCTGTGATCGGGCCCGATGGCCAGCGCTGTCAGGCGCCCGGAGGGCAGGCTCTTCGGATTGTCCGGATCGTGCCGGAAGGAACGAAAATGCTGGCCGTTGTAGCGGCGCAACTCGCTGTCGGAAGCGATCCAGACAAAGCCCATCGGGTCCTGACGGATGGCCACCACCTGCCGTTGCGCAGCCGCATCGGCATCCAGTGCGTGAAACACATGATCGCGCCGTGCGCCATGCGCGTTCGTCGCCAGCAGCCCCATCAGCAGTCCCAGTGCGCCCGAAACCGCCCGTCGCCGGCGCCGGGGCGCAAGCCGTGGAGCAGTCTCGTTCGCTGGCTGCATCAAGCCCCGCCCCCTCTGGTATTCAGCGTTGCCATAATGCAGTTTAGGGCAATGCTGAACAAGTATCCGTCGCCGTCACCGTACGCCCGTCGTGCAGATCAAGTGGCGTCGGCGAAGGCAGACTGGCCGTCTGTCGAGACGACGGCGCGCGGAGCCGTGCGACGGGCGTGCGGC
>JAGRJX010000352.1 GCA_020442545.1 Lysobacterales bacterium | reverse complement strand
AGATCGTCGCCTACCAGCTGTCGCGCGCGGCGACCACCGGCCACCAGCTGTTCTCGGCGCCACTCAAGCTCACCGAACCGGCCGAGAGCATCGTGCAGAGCCTGGAAAAGGTCTACGCCGCGAAAAATGTCCTTTGCGAGTTCGAGATCGATCAACTCGCGCGCTTCTATGGCGAACAGGGCGATCTGATGGAGCTGCTCGGCAACCTGCTGGAAAACGCCTTCAAGTGGTGCCAGCACCGGGTGGTGCTGACCGCCCGCGCCATGACCGTGGCGCCCAACCGGCGCAGCGGCCTGCTGCTGACCGTGGAGGACGACGGCCCCGGCATCGCCGAGGATCAAGTTACGCGTGTGCTGCAGCGCGGCGTACGCGGCGACGAGCGCGTACACGGTCACGGTATTGGCCTGGCGATCGTTCAGGACATCGTCCGCGCCTATCACGGCGAGCTGGTGGTGGAGCGTTCCGATGAACTGGGCGGCGCCCGCTTTGTGGTGCAGTTCGCGCCGCTGGTCTGAGGTCAGGCCTGGTCGTCCGACAGGTGGCGCAGGTCGTCGGCGCCTGCTTCCCAGTTGTCGCGACCATCGAACGGCGTCACGCTCAGGCTGCGGATGTGCTCGCGCTCCAGACAGCGCACGTTGACGTCGATGCCGTCGGGATTCGAGCGCGGTAGGTAGAACGACTTCACGCCGCAGATCGAACAGAAGCGATGCACGGCCACGCCGGTGCCGAATCGGTAGTCGGTCAGCACCTCCTCACCGGACAGCAGACGGAAGCGCGATGCCGGCACGATCATGTGCTGGAAGCCACTGGCCGCGCAGACGCTGCAGTTGCAGTCGACGGCCGCGATGTCGGCGGGCGCGTCCACCTCGAAACGAACGCGTCCGCAGTGACAGCCGCCCGCATGGGTTACCAGCTCAGGACTTCCCTCAGCCACGCGACGATCGACTCACGATGCAGTCTGTTCCGACGATGCCGAAGGCAGGGCCGGTGGCGTAGCCGTCGCCGGCGCACTGATCAGCTTGACCACCAGCCAGACAAGCGCGGCGAGCAGGGCGATTGGCAGAAGAACCGGCAGCAGCGCCAGCAAGGTTACCGTCGCCGCAACGACCAGCGCCGCTGCGGTTGCCAACGCGGCCACGATCAGCGCCAGCGGTACACCGACCAGCATTGCCGCGATACCAACGACCATCGCCAGCACGGCCACAAGCAGGCCGAGAACCAGCTCCGCCGGCCACCACAACGTGCCGTTGGCGGCCAGGAACAGAACCAGCAGCCCGAAAAGCGCAAGCCACATCCACTTGTTCATCGTCGTCTCCCACCACGGCCGCACACCGTAACAAGGCGGCGTTTCGGCGACCGTATCGGTCCCGACGCACGCGCCGGGACATCGTGACCCATCACCCTGCAGGCACCAACCGCAGTGCCCACCCATTTGGCCATGATCGGCTGCCGAGAGCGGGGCTTCAAGACCGCAGACTGGACGCCGATGTGCCGTCGCGGGTTACGATGAGTGCCGAATCCTTGGGAGAAACCATATGTCCGGAACCATCATCGTAGGCATCGACGGCAGCAGCGGCAGTCAGCGCGCGCTGGGCTATGCGATCATGACCGCCAGGCAGGCAGGCGAAAAACTGCTGATCGTGTCGGTCATCCCGCATTCGCCGCATGCCTTCATGAGCGTGCGCGAGATGGAAGGCAACGAGTCCTGGCGCAAGCAGCAGACCGCGCACGCCGAAAACGAGGTGCTCGCCCCGGCCAGGGCCAAGGCGGAAGCTGCCGAAGTCGCCACCGAGATCCGCGTCGCGTTCGGCAATCCGGCGGAAGTGTTGAGCAAGATGGCCAGCGAAAACAGTGCCAGCCGCGTCGTCGTCGGCCGTCGCGGCCAGTCGCAGCTCAAGGCAATGGTGTTCGGCAGCGTCAGCGGCAGTCTTGCGCAGATTTCGCCGGTACCGGTGGTGGTGGTGCCGTAGCAACGGCACACCCCTCAGGGAACAATCCCGATGTCCCTGACTGCGCAGATCCTGCTTTGGAGCATCGCGTTTGTAGCGCTGGCGTTGAACATCGCCGTCACGATTCGACTCGCAACCCTGCATCAGTACAGCAGCCGGCAGAAGCTGCTGCAGCTGCTGCTGGTGTGGGCAATTCCTGTCGCTGATGCGACGATTGTCTGGCTGATCACCAAGGACGATGAACGCCCACAAACTCCTGCCAAAGAGCGAGAGTTCTACGAGGGCGGATGGTTCTGATCAACAACGTTCCCACTATCGAGACATTCCCGGCAAACGGGATGCTGTAAATCAACCAAATGCTGAATTTTCCTGTCGATGTGAAAGCAAGTGCTTTCGACATCGCCTTCGGCGCAGTCGAGTTCATTTTCTTTGCTTGTCCAAAGAAAACCGAACCAAAAGAAAAGACACCCGAAGTGCGCGCGTCAGCTTCGCTGCCGTCCCCTGCGTTGCTCGGAACCCGATGGCCGGCGCGAACTCGCGCATCCATGCGCTCAGACATGCGCGCCTTTCCCAATCGGCTTGCTCCGCTAGTGGGCGCTACCACGGTACCCAGGAACTGAGAAGCCGCAGACTGCGAGGCTTTTCGGGTCCCCTCGGCCGCGGTGAGACGGAGACGATCCGGCCCGTAGGGGCGCGTGCAGGGATGCACGCGCGTTTTCGTCAGCACAGGATGTGCTGTCGAAAACCCCGGCTCCTGCTCACGAACCCGCGAAGCGGGCGCGAACGTGGGGTGTCCTTTCTTTGGCTACTCTTCTTTGGACAAGCAAAGAAAGTAGCTCGCTGGCCCGAAGGGACAGTGAAAGCTCTTGATCCTGAAGAAAAGGCACTGGATTCCCGCTTTCACGGGAATGACGGGTGAGGAGAGCTGGATGCCTGCCTTCGCAGGCATGACGACCGGCGCTTCGCGCCACCATCCCATCCGCCCCGGATCAAGTCCGGGGCAGGCTCTGCGGGCACCTTCCCCGCCAGCGGGGGAAGGCACGGAGTGGCTACTTCTTCTTCGGCACGTACAAATCCGTAATCGTCCCATCGAACACCTCGGCGGCCATCGCCACCGATTCACTCAACGTCGGATGCGGATGGATGGTGTGGCCGATGTCGGCGGCCTCGCAGCCCATCTCGATGGCAAGCGCAGCCTCGGCGATCAGGTCGCCCGCATGCGGGCCGACGATGCCGGCGCCAACGATGCGGTGCGTGGCCTCGTCGAAGATCAGCTTGGTGAAGCCTTCGGTTCGACCGAGACCGATGGCACGACCCGACGCCGCCCACGGGAACTTGCCAACACCGACTTTGAGACCCTTCTCCCTTGCCTCGTTCTCGGTGACGCCGACCCAGGCGATTTCCGGGTCGGTGTAGGCCACCGACGGAATCACCCGTGCGACCCACTCCTTCTTTTCACCGGCGATGACTTCGGCGGCGAGCTTGCCCTCGTGCGTGGCCTTGTGCGCCAACATCGGGCTTCCGACCAGATCACCGATGGCGAAGACGTGCGGCACGTTGCTGCGCATCTGCCGGTCCACCGGAATGAAGCCGCGGTCCGTCACGGAGACGCCGGCCTTCTCAGCGCTGATCTTGCCGCCATTCGGTGCGCGACCAACCGAGACCAGCACGCGGTCGTAGATCTTCGATTCCGGTTCGCTGTCGCCCTCGAAACCAATCCTGATGCCGTTCTTCTGCGCTTTCGCCTCGACCACCTTGGTCTTGAGGTGGACATTGACGCCCTGGTCCTTGAGGCGCTTGGCCAGCGGACGCACCAGATCAATGTCGGCACCCGGCATCAGCTGGTCCATCAGTTCGACCACGGTGACTTCGCTGCCAAGCGCGCGGTAGACCGTTGCCATTTCAAGGCCGATGATGCCGCCGCCGACGACCAGCAGCTTGGCCGGCACGTCGGCAAGATCCAGCGCATCGGTGGAATCCATCACTCTGGGGTCGCCCCAGGGGAACATCGGCAGCTTCACCGCCTGCGAACCGGCGGCGATGATGCAGTGCCGGAAACGGATGAGGCGCGTCTTGCCATCATTCTCCACTTCCAGCTCATGCGGCGACACGAAACGGCCATATCCGTTTTCGACTCGCACCTTTCGCTGTTTGGCCATGCCGGCAAGCCCCTTGGTCAGCTGGCCGACCACCTTTTCCTTGTGGCTGCGCAGCTTGTCCAGCGTGATCTTCGGCTTGCCGAA
>JAGRJX010000351.1 GCA_020442545.1 Lysobacterales bacterium | reverse complement strand
GCTGCGTGCGTTTTGACGGCGCCTTTCTTCGCCGCGACATCGGTTTTCGCGCCATCGCCCGCGAAGCTGCGGACTGAGCCATAGAATCAATCCTCCGGCGGTCGTGCGATCGGAAGCCCCCAGCCCAGTCGGATAGCCGCCAGTCGCAGGCTGAAGCAGAGCAAGGCGCCACCTGCCGCCAGCGGCGCCAGCGGCCCGTCAAACAACATCCGACCCAGCACCAGCACAGCCGCCCCGGCGAGCGCAGCAATGGCGTACAGCTCCCGGGTGAGCACCGCCGGAATCTGCGCCACCAGCACGTCGCGGGCGATACCGCCGCCGATTCCGCTCAACATGCCCAGCAGGATCGCGGTCAATGGCCCGGCACCGAAGGCCAGCGCCTTGCTGGCACCGGTGACGGCGAACAGACCCAGACCGGCCGCATCGAACATCTGCACCGGGTTGCGCAGGCGCTCCACCGAAGCGTGGCGATAGAACACCAGCAAGCCCGCCAGCGAACTGATCAGCAGGTAGCGCCAGTCCTCCAGCGAAGCCGGCGGCGTCGCCCCGATCAGCGCATCACGCACGATGCCGCCGCAGGTCGCCGCCGCAAACGACAGCACCAGCACACCAAACAGATCGAGGCGATGGCGCACACCGACGGTCGCGCCGCTGATCGCGAACACGAAGGTGCCCATGAGGTCCAGCGCAACAAGAAAAGTCGTACTCATTACCCAGACACCCGCAGCCAGGGCGCAGCGGCCCTTCGGATACACGCCATTGCCGGACAGTCGTCGCGATGCGCGCCGGGCAGGTAGCCCAAGCTCATCAGGAACTCGTTGACGATCTCGCCGCCGGTGAAGCAGAAGGTCTTCCTGAACAGGCGTTTCCAGTCATCAGGATTGGCCGGATGGTGCGCTTCGAGCCATTCGGCGAATCCACCGTGGCTGTCGCGCAGGCCCCGGACTACCTGCGCGTTGTGGATCGCGGCATTCACCTTGAGGCGGTTTCGAATGATGCCGGGATCAGCCAGCAAGCGTTCTCGGTCAACCTCACCATAGGCTGCGACGCGATCCACGTCGAAACCGTCATAGGCCGCGCGCATGGTTTCGCGCTTCTTCAGCATCAGTTCCCAGCTGAGTCCGGCCTGGTTGATCTCCAGCAGCAGCCGCTCGAACAGCACGGATTCATCGCGCGCCGGAAAGCCGTACTCGTCGTCGTGATACGGCCCGTGCAGCGGGTGCCCGAGCGCGATGTCGCAGTAGCCGGCCATGCCTCAAGCGTACTACGGGATGCGACCAATGAAGTCCTTCTTGCGCAGCTCCATGCCGCTATGGCGCGGGTTGTGGACAATGAGCGGAACGGCAATCTGGAACGGCGACATGCTCATGGACAACGCATCAATATCTGACTGGAGTACTGCAGTGTACGCAGGCATCGTGTCGCCCGACACTGTCATTGCGGACATAAGTGTCGGAACCGGTTCTGCGGCGACAAACCGCATGGGATAACTGCGGATCAGGCCGCGTCACCCTCGCCGCCGGCATCCTTGAACCAGACCTCCAGCTCACCCGTGTGCTTGAAGGTGATCGGATTGCCGCGACGATCCAGCGCACGACCAGCGGCGACGCGAATCCAGCCTTCGCTGATGCAGTACTCCTCAACGTCGTTGCGCTCACGGCCGTTGAAGCGGACAACCAGCGGCCGCGCCAGTACGGCTTCATCGTAGTGCGGACTCTTCGGATTGACCGACAGGCGATCGGGCGGCGTATTGCTCATATCATGATCCTGAAAAATCTGGGCCCACCAGGATTCGAACCTGGAACCAAAGGATTATGAGTCCTCTGCTCTAACCGTTGAGCTA
>JAGRJX010000350.1 GCA_020442545.1 Lysobacterales bacterium | reverse complement strand
CCTCGCCCGCGAACATGCGGATCGGGTCCTCGCCGCTGCGGCGGTACGGATACACACCACCGGTGTAGGGATAGCCGCCCGGCAGGTTCTCTTTCTTGAGGAACTTCAGCAGGTCACCCCAGTCGCGGTATTTCGGCGGGCTGATCTTCGGCACCTTCTGGTGACTGAGCGACTCGCGGTAGTTTTCGACGCGGATGGTCTTGTCGCGGACTTTGTACTCGTTGACTTCGTCAGTCACCGACTTGAAGCGCGCCGGCCATTCGCGCAGCAGCTTCAATGCATCGTTGGACAGGCTCTGGATGGCGTCGTTGTAGCGCTGGCGCAGCGTCAGCAGGCTACGGTCGCCGTCGGCAGTCAGTTCATCGGCGTCATACAGACTGAACGGCGCGGGCAGCTTGTCGTCTTCCAGCTCCTTCAGCGCTTCGTACACGCTCTGCGCGCGGCTGGCGGTGTCGGCCTCAGTCTCGATACCGGCATTGATGCCGCGTCCCTGCTCGGCGATCTCGGCCAGATAGCGCACGCGGGCGCCGGGGATCAGCACGGTGGCGCGCGGTTCCTTCAGCGTGGTGTCGACCTGCGGATTGAAGTCGCAACGCTCGGATCCAATCTTCTCCAGCTTCTCGCGCAGCAGCCGGCACAGGTTGCTGAACATCCAGGTCACGCCCGGATCGTTGAACTGGCTGGCAATGGTCGGATAGACCGGAACGTCTTCGTCCTTCATCTGGAAGGCAACGCGGTTGCGCTTCCACTGCTTGCGCACGTCGCGCAGCGCATCCTCCGCACCGCGGCGGTCGAACTTGTTGAGCACGATCAGCTCGGCAAAGTCGATCATGTCGATCTTCTCCAGCTGACTGGCCGCGCCGTAGTCGCTGGTCATCACGTAGATCGGGAAGTCGACCAGGTCGACGATTTCGGAATCGCTCTGGCCGATGCCTGCGGTCTCGACAATGACAAGGTCAAAGCCCAGACCTTTCAGAAAACCGATGCAGTCCTTGAGCACGGCATTGGTGGCGACGTGCTGGCGGCGCGTTGCCATCGAGCGCATGAACACGCGCCTGGAGCGCAGCGAGTTCATGCGGATGCGGTCACCCAGCAGCGCGCCACCGCTGCGGCGACGGGTCGGGTCCACCGCCAACACGGCAATGCGCATCTCCGGGTAGCTCTGCAGGAAGCGGTTGATCAGCTCATCGGTGACGCTGGACTTGCCGGCGCCGCCGGTGCCGGTGAGCCCGATCACCGGCGTGTCCTGCCCGGCGTCCTGCCAACGACGACGCAAGGCCGCCAGCGTGGCCTCGTCGAGATCATCGTCCTCGATTGCGCTGAGCACGCGACCGACGGCGATTTCGTCGTCCTTGTCCGGCATGCCGGCCTTGCCGAAGCGCGAGTCGCCCAGTTCGGCCTCGCTGCTGTCGCGGGCGACGTCGGCACGCCGCACCACGTCCTCGATCATCGACACCAGGCCCATGTGCATGCCGTCGTTGGGGTGATAAATGCGCTCGACGCCGTAGTCGTGCAGCTCGCGGATTTCCTCCGGCGTGATGGTGCCGCCACCGCCGCCGAACACGCGGATGTGGCTGGCGCCGCGCTCCCTGAGCATGTCAACCATGTACTTGAAGTACTCGACATGACCGCCCTGATAGCTCGACAGCGCGATGGCGTCGGCGTCTTCCTGCAGCGCGGCACGCACTACGTCCTCCACCGAGCGGTTGTGGCCGAGGTGCACCACCTCCGCGCCCTGTGCCTGGATCAGCCGGCGCATGATGTTGATCGCCGCGTCGTG
>JAGRJX010000349.1:5259-5411 GCA_020442545.1 Lysobacterales bacterium | reverse complement strand
GCATGGGGTTCTCCGTTGCCTGAATGCTGGAGATTGGGCCTTCTTCGCCGGCTTGCAAGGGTCGGTGGCGTCAGTCCTTGTCCTTGCGCCGCCGCGCTCGCGGATGCGCGGCGTCATAGACGCGCGACAGGTGCTGGAAGTCCAGGTGCGTG
>JAGRJX010000349.1:0-5228 GCA_020442545.1 Lysobacterales bacterium | reverse complement strand
CCTGCACCGCGCGCAGGTCGCCGGAGGATTCCAGCACGTGGCTGGCGCAACTGTGCCTCAGCAGGTGTGGATGCACGCGCTTGAAGATGCCTCGCTGCTGCGCGAGTTGCGTCATGCGGTGTTGCACGCTGCGTGGACGGATGGGCTGGCCGTTGCGACCGGGAAAGACAGGCTGCGATGGCGACGTCGAATCACTGACTTCGCGCCAGTCGCGTAGCGCCGCCAATGCCTTGCGGCCGACCGGAACCACGCGTGTCTTGCCGCCCTTGCCGTCGACGCGGGCCAGGCCGTCGTCGAGGTCCAGCGCCGACCAGCGCAGGCCGCAGAGCTCGGACAGACGCAGCGCCGAGGAATAGAACAGTTCCAGCATCGCGCGGTCGCGGCGGTCGGTCGGCTCGTCGCCGTCGATCTCCATCAGCCGGTTCGCTTCGTCGACATCCAGCACGTTGGGCAGCTTGCGTGGCGACTTCGGGCCGCGCAGGCCGCTGGCCGGATTGCTGTCGATGCGGCCATCGTTGAGCAGGTGGCGGAACAGCGAACGGCAGGCCGACAATCGCCGTTGCAGACTCTTCGGCGATAGCCCACTGCGGTGTCCATCCGCGACGAAGCTGCGAAGCAATTCGCCATGCAGCACCGACCAGTCGCTGATGCCTTGTCGCTCCAGCCAGCCGAGCAAGGCATCGAGATCCCGCCGGTACGCCGCCACCGTGTTCGCCGACAGCCGTCGACCATTGGCGAGATGGTCGAGGAAGGCGTTGACGTCGGCGGCGAGCGAAGGCATGGGGCGTCAGCTGCTGGCGCCGTATCGCTTGAGCGCCACGACCAGCGACTCCGACATCAGACGCAGGAACAGCGTGCCCATGCCGGGGAAGAAGCGGTTGGCGTCGTCGCTGCCGATGGCCAGCATGCCGAGGTCGCCAAGGTGCAGCAGCGCCACCGACTGCACGTCATTGGCACGCTGGCCGAACAGGCGGTCGATCTTGTCCTGGCGCAGGCGGCCGCACAGCGGCTCGCCGGATTCGCGGAAGGCGCTGAACGGCTCCAGCGAAGCGTCATCGGACGGCACGATCTGCAGCCAGTCGGCATCGGGTAGTCCGGGCAATGGCCGATGCAGCAGCACGCAAACCAGCTGGCTGCCGAAGTCCTCGATCAGGCAGGCAATCATGGTCTTCAGCGTTTCCGCCGCGTTGTTGGCGCGCATCAACGCCAAGGTGAGTTGGTGCGTGCGGATGGTCAGCCGTTCGTTGGTTTCGGCGTTGGCGTAGAGCTCGTGCAGGCGACGATTCAGCTCGCGATTCTTGTCGCGCAACACATCGAGCTGGTAGCTGGCCAGCGAGGTGGCCTGACCATCACTGCGCGGCAGTTCCAGGTTCTGCGCCAGCTCGCCGTGCTCGGTGAGGAAGCGCGGGTGGCGGCGCAGGAAGGCCGCGACTTCGCCGTGGCTGGGGCCGTCGTTGCTGTCGCTCATGCGGGAACCTCTCCTTCGAATACGAATGTGGCGGGACCGGCGAGCACGGCGGGTTCGCCGTCACCGTTCCAGCGGACCTGCAGCGTGCCGCCGGGCATGTCGATGCGCAGCGGCGAGCGAACACGGCCCGCGCGGATCAGCAGCGCGGCCGCCGCACAGGCGCCGCTGCCGCAGGCCAGGGTGATGCCGGCACCGTTCTCGTTGACCACCAGCCGGATGTGATCCTCGCCCAGTACTTCCGCGAAGCCGACGTTGACACCTTCCGGGAAGCGTCCGCTGTACTGCAGCGCGTTGCCAATGCCGGCAACATCGGTGATGTCGAGGTTGTCAACCACGATCAGCGCATGCGGATTGCCCATCGAACAGACCCGATAGCGCCACTCGTGATCTTCGATCTCGAAGACCGCGGGTGCGTCGGGATCAACCATCGGCAGCGAAGCCGGATCGAAGTCGGGCACACCGAGGACGACCTCGAAACGGCCGTCGTCATCGCGCCGGGCCGGCACCGCGCCAGCTGGCGAATGCATCACGAATTCGGGCGTGCTGGCCGCGCCATCGCGCCACAGCCAGGCCGCCACGCAGCGCGCGCCGTTGCCGCATTGCGTCGCCGGACTGCCGTCGCTGTTGCGGATGTCATAGCCGGGCTGGCCGTCGCGTTCGGCTTCGATGCTGATGATCTGGTCGCAGCCGATCCCGAAATGGCGGTCGGCCAATTGCCGAAGCTTATCCACCGAAGGCCAGGGACGACCATCGCGGCGGTCGAAGACGATGAAGTCGTTACCGGCACCGTGCATCTTGCTGAAGCGCAGCGGCGACGGGGCGGTCGTGTTCATTATCCGGCGCTGCTGGTCTTTGCCGCGTCCGGACGCACCAGGTCGCCCTTGTTGCCGCAGGCGGACAGGCCGGCGACGCAGGCCAGCGTGATCAACAGCAGGAGAGTGAGGCGACGGGTCATCGGCGAGTTCCAGTGCTGAGCAAACAACTCGGCAAATTATAGCTTGTGAAGAGCACCCTTCCCCGGCTTTCCCCTCCGCCTTTGGCGCGGGGGAGGGAGAATGCCGAGTACGGAAGCCTTTTCATGTGCGCTGCGCTTCCCCGCCGTTGTGGCGCGAAGTGACGAAGGCAAAGGTGGGGAGGGACAGCCGTTATGATGCGGGCATGATCCAGGACTGGCTCCGCCTGCCGACGCTTGTGCTGCTCGCCGTCGGCGTCATCGCTGCGCTGCTGGCGCTGTGGCAGCTCGTCGGCTGCCGGCGCTGCCTGCGCCAGCGACGGCGAATGGCGGCCACGCGCCGCGCCGTCGCAGGTCTGCTGATGATGGTGATCGGCCTCGCGTTGATCGCGCTGGCCATGAGTCTCAGCGGCTATTCGCGCCTGTTCAGTGAGCGCACGGTCGTCGATGTCCGTGTCGAGCAACTGGGTCCGCAGCAGTTCGTGGTGGAACTGGATCGCGGCAATGGTGAACATCGCCGCTACCCGGTCGGCGGCGACGAGTGGCGCATCGAGGCGCGGGTGATCCGCTGGAAGGCGCTGCCCAGCGTGATCGGCGTGCCGCCGCTGTATCGCCTGGATCGACTGTCCGGTCGCTACACCGATGCCACGCAGGAGATGGAGGCGCCGCGCAGCGTGTACTCACTGTCGCAGGGCGCGGTGCCGGATCTGTGGTCGCTGCGCCGGCAGAACCCGAAGTGGCTGCCGTGGGTTGATGCCGACATCGGCAGCGGCGTGTACCTGCCGATGATCGACGGCGCGCATTACACGGTGAGCATCGACGGTCGCGGTGGCCTGCTGGCGCGACCGGACGAAGCCACGCAGCGGATGCTGGAAGAGGCCGGCTGGTGAACGAATCGCCGCGTGCCGGTGGTTCGCGCAGTCCGCTGGCGGTGTTCCGCTACAGCGGTCGCGCCCTGCAGCTGGTCTGGAGCACCAGTCGCCGACTGACACTTGCCCTCGCGGTCCTGACGCTGGTGGCCGGCCTGCTGCCCGCCGCCATGGCCTTTGTCGGGGCGCAGATCATCGATGCGGTCGTGGCCGCCACGCAGAGCGGCGTCGATGCGGATCGTCGGCTGGTGTTCGAACTGATCGGCCTCGAAGCGCTGATCGTCATCGCCATCGCTGCCGCCCAGCGCGGCCTGTCGCTGTCGCAATCATTGCTGCGTGCGCAGCTGGGCCAGCGCGTCAACGTGATGATCCTGGAGAAGGCGCTGACGCTGGAGCTGGCGCAGTTCGAGGACTCCGAGTTCTACGACAAGCTGACCCGCGCGCGGCGCGAGGCGTCGTCACGACCACTGTCGCTGGTGACACGCACCTTTGGCCTCGCCCAGAACGGCGTGTCGCTGGTCAGCTACGGCACGCTGTTGTGGCAGTTCTCGCCGTGGGCGGTGCTGCTGCTGTTCGTCGCCGGCCTGCCGGCCTTTATCGGCGAGGCGAAGTTCTCCGGCGAGGCCTTCCGCCTGTTCCGCTGGCGCTCGCCGGAAACGCGGCAGCAGCTGTACCTGGAAACCGTGCTGGCGCGCGAGGACAACGCCAAGGAGGTCAAGCTGTTCCAGCTCGGGCCCCTGCTGCTGCAGCGCTACCGCGACATCTTTCACAAGCTGTTCCGCGAGGATCGCCGACTGACCATCCGTCGCGACAGCTGGGGCTTCGGCCTCGGGCTGGTCAGCACGGCGACGCTCTATGGCGCCTACATCTGGGTGGCGGTGGCGACGATGGCCGCGCGCATCACGCTGGGCCAGATGGCCATGTTCATGATGCTGTTCCGCCAGGGCCAGTCGGCGGTCAGCGCCAGTCTGTCGGCGATCAGCGGCATGTACGAGGACAACCTCTACCTGTCCACGCTGTACGAATACCTGGAAACGCCGGTGCCGGCGTCGCAGGGCCACGCAACCGTTGGACCGTCGCCCGGCGACGGCATCCGCTTCGAGAACGTCAGCTTCCGTTATCCCGGTGGTGACGCCGCCGCGCTGTACGACATCAGCCTGCACATCCGTCCCGGCGAATCGTTGGCGCTGGTCGGCGAGAACGGCAGCGGCAAGACCACGCTGATCAAGCTGCTGACGCGGCTCTACGCGCCAACGACGGGACGCATCCTGCTCGACGGCCTTGATCTGCAGGAGTGGGACGCCGGGACACTACGCCAGCGCATCGGCGTGATCTTCCAGGACTTCGCCCGCTACCAGCTGCCGGTGGGCGAGAACATCGGCGTCGGCGACGTCAGCGCCTTCCACGACGAGGCGCGCTGGCAGGAAGCTGCCGAAAAGGGCATGGCCGATGAGTTCATCGATGCGATGTCCGACGGTTACCAGACCCAGCTCGGCCGCTGGTTCAACAACGGTCGCGAGCTGTCAGGCGGGCAGTGGCAGAAGATCGCCCTGTCACGCGCCTTCATGCGCAGCGACGCCGACATCCTGGTGCTGGATGAGCCGACGGCGGCGATGGACGCCGGCGCCGAAGCGGCGATCTTCGCGCGCTTCCGCGAGCTGTCCGGCAACCGCATCGCCATCCTGATCTCGCACCGTTTCTCCACCGTGCGCATGGCCGACGAAATCATCGTCATCCGCCGCGGCCGCATCCTCGAACGCGGCAGCCACCAGTCCCTGATGCAGCAGGATGGCCACTATGCCCACCTGTTCTCGCTACAGGCGGAGGGCTATCGATAGTTTTTGGAGCTCTTCACAAGAAGGAGCTCAGTACAATCGAATCGCTCAACTCCTTCGACGTGGTAACCTTTTGTCCGGGCGAATTCAACTCTCAATCGCAA
>JAGRJX010000348.1 GCA_020442545.1 Lysobacterales bacterium | reverse complement strand
GCGCGGCTGCGCATCAGCAAGGATTCGGTGGGCCTGACGCCGCTGACCATCGGCACCAGCGGCCGCGTGCAGGAATACGCGCTGCGCTACGTGGTCCGGATCAGCCTGACTGACCGGGACGGCAACGTGATCCTGCCGAAGCAGGAGATCGAGCTCAGCCGAGACTATGCCTTCGATACTGCGCAGTCGCTGGGTTCGCCCGGCGAAGAAGAAGTGGTGCGTGAGGAGCTGTCGCGCGACATGGTCGCCGCGATCATGCGCCGCATCGAGGCCGCCGCGCTGGCGAATCCATAGGCCATGAGCGGCGACGCGCTGTCGCGATTGCTGGCGGCGGATCATCTGCCGCCGGTCTGCCTGCTCTGCGGCAGCGAGTCGCTATTGTTGCTGGAAGCCGCCGACGCCTTCCGCGCCCGCGCGCAGGCGCTTGGTTTTGCCGAACGGCAGGTGTTCGATGTCGAGGCCCGCTTCGACTGGAACGAGCTGGCCGCTGCGGCGTCGGCGATGTCGCTGTTCTCGACCCAACGCCTGCTGGAGCTGCGCCTGCCCACCGGCAAGCCCGGGCGCACGGGCAGCGATGCGATTCGCGCGTACTGCGAGAATCCGTCGCCGGACACCGTGCTGCTGATCGCCGCCGGCGACTGGAGTCGCCAGCACGAGGGTGCCTGGAGCAAGGCCGTCGCAAAAGTTGGCAAGGTCTACCAGGTTCAGCCGCTGCGATCCGGCCAGCTACCGGGCTGGATTCGCGAACGCCTCCGTTCGCAAGGAATGTCTGCCACGCCGGATGCCGTGCAGGCGCTGGCCGAGCGGGTCGAAGGCAATCTGCTGGCGGCGGCGCAGGAGGTGGAGAAGCTGGCCTTGCTGCTGCGTCGCCCGGACGGCAGCATCGACAGTGCGCCGATCGATGCGGATCGCATGCTGGAGCTGGTGGCTGACAGCGCGCGCTTTGAAGTGTTCGGCATGGCTGAAGCCGCGCTGTCCGGCGACACCGCGCGCTGCCTGCGCATGCTGCGCGGACTGCGTGCCGAGGGCGCCGCGGTTCCGGCTTTGCTCGGCCCGGTCAGCTATACGCTGTCGTCGCTGGCCGAACTGGCAGCGGTGCAGGAAGCCGGCGGCAGCGTCGCTCGCGCCATGCAGCAGGCAAGGATATGGGAGTCGAAGCAGCGCCAATATCGGGATGCGCTGGGTCGCGCCTCGCCGCGACACTGGCAGCGTGTGCTGGCCGATCTTGGTCGCGTGGATCGCATGTCCAAGGGCCGGGAGTTTGGCGACGCCTGGCTGGGTCTGGAACGACTGCTGACAGCCATTGCCGCGCCGCAGGCCGGCATCGGGCCGTGAGCGTGCCGCACATCGTCTTCGGCGGCACCTTCGACCCGCCACACAACGGTCATGTCGCCCTGGCCCTGGCGGCTTCGGAACGTTTCGACAGCGATGTCTGGCTAATGCCCAACGGCCGGCCGCGCCACCGCCGCGGCCCACAGGTCGATGCCGAAATCCGCGCCGAACTGGTCGAACTGGCGATTGCCGATCACCCGCGACTGCATATCGACCGCCGCGAAATCG
>JAGRJX010000347.1 GCA_020442545.1 Lysobacterales bacterium | reverse complement strand
AGCTCGGACACACGCTGCCACTCCTGTTCGGCGATGCGGAGCTCGGCCTGCGCATCCGAGATATCTACGCTGGTCAGGGTGACCAGCCGAGCGCCCTGTTCGACCTCATCGCCCAGTCGCACGTGGCGACTGACCACCAGCGCATCGACACGCGGCGTGATCAGCGTCGTGCCGTAGGCGTTGTCCAGCACTTCCCCGGGAGCGCGCAGCTGTTCATCGGGAGAGGACTGTGTGAGGGTTTGAAGCCGAATGCCTGCCGCTTCGAGTGACGCGGCGTCCATCAGGACAACGACGGGGGCTTGCTCATCGTCACCATGCTCATCGTTGTGACCAGCGGCCTTCTCATTGGCGTGTTCGTCGGGCGAGCCACCCGACGCGTGGGTGGCTTCGTTGCCGGAGGATGTGCGGTCACCGGAACAGCCTGCGAGTGCCAGCACCAGCAGCAACAAGAATGATCGAAGAGAGGTCATGGGAAGTGTTTTCACGGTGTTTGCTCCATTCCGGCCCAGCGTTCGAGCTGACCGGTTGCTGCGAGGTAGTCGGCGTAGGATTGCCACAGGCGTGCTTCAAGCTCAGCACCGGCCAACTGGGTATCCAGCGTTTGTTTGAGTTGCAGCAGGTAATCGGCTGTCGACAGTTCGCCCTGCTGCCAAAGGCGTTCGAGCAGCGAGGTGCGGCGCTCGATATCCGTGCCACGACTGGCCTGCCAGCGCGTCCAGGCAGCGTGCGTAACGCGGTAACTGTCGATGGCGCGACGGCGCTCGCTGCCTACCTCCAGGCGAACACGCTGTGCCTCGGCCTGCGCTGCATCCGCATCGGCCTGGGCGGCTACGATCTCGGCGCGGTAGCTGTTGCGAACGAAGAGCGGAATGCTGACCGAAAGCCCGACCACGTTGTCTTGAACCGGTCCGTAGTCAATCCGTCCACCGCGAAGACCGATCGTGGGATCCGGGCGCCGGTTGCTGCGCGCCACTGACACGTCGCGCTCAGTGGCGAGTGCTTCGGCTTGCGCGACCTGCCACTCGGGCAACTGCTCGATCGCAACCGCAACGCCTGCCTCCGGAGTGGACAGTGAGCCGGTGGGCAGTTGCATCAGCGCGGCCAGTTCGGGAATTCCGCCCACATTGCGGAAGCGGGCTTCGGCTTGCGCGCGATCGGCATCCAGCTGCGATTGATCCGCCTGCGCCTCGACGCGTGCCAACTGTGCCAGATCGCGCTCCAGCCCGGAAATATCCCCGGCCTCGAACTGTTTGATGGCGAGCTCGGCAAATCGATAAATCAGCGAGAGTCGGCGTTGGCCGGTGTCGACGCGGCGCTGAGCGGTTTGCAGTTCGGCCCAGCTGGACAGCCAAAGCTGAACAAAGTCGCGCCGTCGCAGCCTGGCCTCGGTGGTTGCCAGGTCAATCCGCGAAATGGCGGCGTCCTGGCGAACACGGCGCTTGCCGGTCAGGTCCAGCGTGAGGTTGATGCCCAGCGACGTGCTGCGGTCAGCCCCTTCCTTGTCTGCTGCGAACTCGACCTCGGGGTTGTACAAGGGCTGACTTGCAGCATCTAAGCGGGCTCGCGATGCGACGAGTCGTGCTTCGCTGGCCTGGTAGCGTGGGTGTTTCTGCCATGCCGCCTTGAGGGCTGATCGAACGGCAACGGGGGCTATAGGGAAGGTCGTGTTGGCCGCCATCGCCATTGCAGGCAACATGAACACCGCCCACAGGCACACGACTGCCCGCGCGACACAACGTCGCGCCAAGCTTCTTGAATCCATGAAATATTCCTCAGAGTGGATTATTCCCCGGTGCACTCGGCACAGGGCTCCATTCAAAACACTCAGAGGATGGGAGGTCGCAGGTCCGGATCGAGGGATGTCGACAATGGCGTGACCGCGATGCAGTCGAGGCGTGCAGATAACCGCTGATCGGTCGCCACATGGATGTCGCATGTTGTCGTTGAAGCATGATGACAGCCGCAATAGCCGCACGCGCCAGCATGGTTCAGCGACTCTCCAGACTCACTGTCTTCGTCTGTGACATGGTCTGCCTGCATCACTGCCGGGTGATCGCTAGATGCACCGAGACCCAAGTGGGACAAGTCATGCTGTGTGCATGCCGCAACCGTACCGAGATTGAGCGAAAACACCAGTAGAGCGGCAACTGCAAGCCTTGCAGATTGACGCATTCTTGCCAGCAATGACGTATCAGCTCTGGGACACATACTCCCAAGTTACACCGAAGGGGCAGCGTTACGACATTTCATTTGAAACTGAATGGAATGCGCCTGAGCCATTCTTGATCCCATCGAGGAGTTCTGGCATCCAAAGGATCACCTGGGTTCTACCCCGAAATCACGGA
>JAGRJX010000346.1 GCA_020442545.1 Lysobacterales bacterium | reverse complement strand
GAGGAAGTCGCCCGCCTGCACCTGGAGCAGATCGGCGTGAACCTGACCAGGCTGACGCAGGAACAGGCTGACTACATCGGCGTGCCGGTGGAAGGCCCGTACAAGCCAGAGCACTACCGGTACTGATCCGCGCCTGCTTCACGACATCGGCCCCGGCTGATCGCGAAAACGCCGCCCACTCCGGGCGGCGTTTTTCGTTGTTCGCGGATTGACGTGTCCAGCCTTGAACTCGCCATCGCGGTCGTTCATTATTCGCTCTATCGCGATAAAACGATGAATTACCGCATGACCGCCATTTCCTTCGAGTTCTTCCCGCCCAAGACCGACGATCAGCGCGCACAGTTGAACAAGGCGCTGCCGCAGCTGAAGTCGCGCGCGCCGGAGTATGTGAGCGTGACCTTCGGTGCCGGTGGTTCGACGCTGAACTACACGCCGGAGGCGGTACGTGAGCTGCGCGAGGCGCATGCGCTGGATGCCGCACCGCACCTGAGCTGTGTCGGTGGCTCGCGCGAGGAAATCCGCGAACTGCTGACACGCTACCGCGACATGGGCTGCCGGCGCGTGGTGGCGCTGCGTGGGGACCTGCCCTCGGGCATGGCAGCACCCGGTGATTTCCGCTACGCCAACGAACTGGTCAGCTTCATCCGCTCGGAGTTCGGTGATCACTTCCACATCGAGGTCGCCTGCTACCCGGAAGCACACCCGCAGGCGCGCGATGCGCAGACCGATCTCGCCAACTTCCAGCGCAAGGTCGATGCCGGCGCGGACGGTGCGATCACCCAGTATTTCTTCAACGCCGACGCTTATTTCCGCTTCCGCGATGACGTGGCGGCGGCCGGCATCGACATTCCACTCACCGCCGGCGTGATGCCGATTTCCAACTTCGCGCAACTGCGCCGCTTCTCGCAGATGTGCGGTGCCGAGATCCCGCGCTGGATCGACACGCGCATGACCGGCTTTGGCGACGATGCCCGCGCCATCCGCGATTTCGGCGCCGACGTGGTTGCCGGCATGTGCCAGCGCCTGCTGGACGGCGGCGCGCCCGGTCTGCACCTGTACACGCTGAACCGTGCGCAGGCGACGTTGGCAGTGCTGGATCGCCTGTCCGACTGAGAAACGGCAGCACCTCCGGAAGTGGTGAGCCGCTCGAATCATGAACGGATACCAGCACCGCTACTTGCCGACGCGCCGACAAGCGTCGAGACTCGGCGCATGGCGCGATACCCAACCTTGATCCCGGCATGCTGCCTGCTCATCGGCCTGCTCCTGGCAGCGTTCAGCGTGCCTGTCAGTGCCCAGGTGTTCCGCTGCATCGACGCCAACGGCAATCCCGCCTTCCTGCAACAGCCCTGCGACAGCGAGCAGATGCGCGAACGTGACGCGCCGGCTGACATGGAAGAAGGTGGCGGCATGGATAACACCGGCTTTTGCCCCGCGCCCGACCTCGAATCATTGAAGGTGGCGATTAACAGCGCTTTCACCCGGCGCGACCTGAATGCGCTGTCAGGCCTGTATCACTGGCCATCGGTCGGCCGTGGCGGCGCCGGACCGATCCTCGGCTGGCTCGGCACCCTGCTCGACCATCGCCTGCTCGGAATTGATCTCCGCTTTCGTGCCCGACACCGCATCACCGCCCACGGCATCACCCGCGAAGTCGGCAACGAGGAAGAAGACGCAACCGGCCTGCGCCTGATCCTCGGCACCGATCCACCGGGACCGTCGGATTCAGCCGAAATGTCGGTGGTGCGCTATGCGGGGTGCTGGTGGATCAGTGAGTAGCCGCAGGAGAGACTCGGCATGCAACGATGCCCTTCTCCCGCTGGCCTGGGGAAGGTGCCGAAGGCGGAAGGGGGTGGTGGCGCGAAGCGCCCGGACAGGAAGATCGGCGCTTCGCGCCACTACCCCCATCCCAACCTTCCCCCGCCAGCGAGGGAAGGAGCATTCAGGGCGTTACGTTTGCGACTCGGTCATCGCGCTCTTGAACTGAACGCCAACGTCGCCCTCGCACCACCCTCATCGCGCGGTTCCAGCCAGACGCGCCAGCCGTAGAGTTCGCACAGGCGCTGGACGATGGCGAGACCGATGCCGGCGCCTTTGCTGGCGCCAGCACTGCTGCCGCGATAACCGCGCTCGAACAGGCGCTCGGCGTCTTCCTGACTGATACCGGGACCGGTGTCGTCGATCTGCACGCGATCCTTGAGCACGCGCACGCGCACTTCGCCCTCGGCGGTGTACTTGCAGGCGTTGCCGACCAGATTGCCCATGGCGACGGCCAGCACCGAATCCGGTGCATCGACCAGCACGCCCTCTTCGCCTTCGACCTCGATCGCCACCGGCTTGCCGCCAAGGTTGGCGCGATTGGCTTCGGCGACCTGGCTGGCCAGCTTCAGCACGTCGGTGGCGCCGGTGCCGCGCTCGTTGCGCGACAGCATCAGCAGTGCGCTGGTGAGGTCGGCGCACTGCTGCGCCGCGCGCTCGATGCGCTGCAGACGCAGCCGCGTCTTGTCGTTGATATCCGGCTGCCCGAGCATCAATTCGGTAGCGCCACGTATCACCGCCAGCGGCGTGCGCAGCTCGTGGCTGACATCGGCGTTGAACTCGCGGTCGCGGCGGATCAGTGCCGTCAGCCGATCCGAATAGTCATCCAGCGCCTGCGCCAGTTCGCCCACTTCGTCATCGACGAAATATGGCGCCAGCGGCTCCGGTTGCGTTTGCCCGCCAGCGAATGCGCGGAGCCGCGCCGCCAAGTCGGTTACGGGGCGCATCACCCGGGCTGACGACCAGATTCCCAGCAGCAGCGCCAACCCGGAAAACGCGACGACCGCAAAAACCAGAGCGATCATGAGATTCCGCTGACTCAGGGTCTCCTGCGTGATGTCGTACCAGAGGAAAAACCAGTAGTCATCGTCCTTCCTTACCGCCAGCTTGTAAGGTCCATCGCTCCGACGCGGACCTTGCACGGTTCCCGGCATGTCATGCACGCCGTTCGACAGATCGCGCCACTCGAAGGGCACGTTGGCAAAGCGACGCTTGCTGTAGGTAATGCCGCCGATCTTCTCGAACGGCACGCCCGGCAGGGTCGGGTTCACGTAGAAGGAGTTCGCGTAGCCGTCCAGATTCTTTGCCAGGGCATCGCCGATCAGTTGGCTTTCCAGCCGATCACGCAGGTAGATTGTCGCCACCGCGAATGCCGCCGTCAGCCCGGTGCCCAGCAGCAGGAAAGAAATGATGATCCGGCTACGCAGCCGATGCCGGTACTGCATCAGCGCTCCTCAGCAACGATCCAAACGTGGGGCAAGCGCCTGACAGGCGCCGAAACAAGGAAGCGCGAAGGAGCGTATGTCAATACGTGACTGAGCAATGACGCCGTATCGGCGCATGTCAGGCGCTTGCCTCGGCCATGCGATAGCCGATGCCATGGCGGGTGTGAATCAGGGGTTGATCGAACGGCTTGTCCACCGCCGCGCGCAGCCCGTGAATGTGTACGCGCAGACTGTCGGAATCCGGCAGTTCTTCGCCCCAGACGCGGGTTTCCAGCT
>JAGRJX010000066.1 GCA_020442545.1 Lysobacterales bacterium | reverse complement strand
TGCTCGCCGCCTACTACGTCATCCGCCCGGTCCGGGATCAGCTGTCCGCCGCGGTAGGTTCGACACAGCTGCCCTGGTTCTATGCGGCGACATTCCTCGCCACGCTCGTGCTGACGCCGCTGTTCGCCTGGCTGGCGAGCCGCTATCCGCGACGCGTGATGGTGCCGGCGGTGTACCTGTTCTTCATTGCCTGCCTGCTGGCGTTTGTTCCTCTGTTCACGCAGAGCGGCCTGTTCAGTCCGCGCGCGCTGGGCACGATGTTCTTTGTCTGGGTCAGCGTCTTCAACCTGTTCGTCGTGTCGGTGTTCTGGAGCTTCATGGCCGATGTCTGGGACATGGCGCAGGCGCGGCGGTTGTTTCCGGTCATCGCACTGGGTGGCACGGTCGGCGCCATTGCGGGTCCGGCCCTGACCCGGACGCTGGCTTCGGTCATCGGCGTTGCGCCACTGCTGGTTGTGTCGGCTGGCCTGCTCGGTGCGGCGCTGGTCTGCGTCATCCTGCTCGGGCGCTGGTCCAGTGCCCGGCATGCGCCGGGGACCACTGCCGCGCGTGAGGGCGCGCTGGGTGGCAGCATGCTGGATGGACTGAAGCAGGTGCTGGCGCATCCCTTCATTCGAAACATGGCGTTGCTTCTGCTGCTCGGAGACGCCATCGGTACGGTCAACTATGCGCTGGTGGCGGATTATGCCGGCTCGACGTTCGTTGGCGATCATGCCGCCGTGCTGCGTACCGAGTTCTTTGCCAAGGTCGACCTGACCACCAACATCCTGACCATCCTGGCGCAGCTGACGCTGACTCGTTGGCTGCTGGTGCGCTTCGGCGCGGGTCCGGTGATTGGCATCTGGGCTGGAGCCGGCTTGATCATCATGCTTTGCGTGGTCTTCACCGGAGGCAGCTATGCACCCGTGGTTGGCGGCATGCCATGGGTCGTGCTCGGCCTGATAGTGACGCGCGGTTTGGCGTACGGCATGGTCGGCCCGGCGCGTGAAAGCCTGTTCACCCAGGTGCCGCGCGACCTCCGCTACAAGGGAAAGAACGCAGTGGATACAGCTGTGTGGCGGTTTGGTGATCTGACGGTTGCGTTGAGCATGAACGCGCTTCGGGCCGTTAGCGTTGGCATCGCCGGCTTTGCCGCCATCAGCGCGGCGTCGGCAGCGGTGGCGGGCTTCGTCGGCTTCCGTCTGGCGCGGCAGGTGGAAGAGGGCTCGGCGCAGGCTGAAGCCGTCTCCGCGAAGGGCTGAGGCGGTCGCATTGGGCAAGCATCACCATCACCACCATGAGGATCACGCGCCAGCGGACGATCACGCCCGCGTGCATGGCCATCGTCACGACCACACGTTCATCGACCACCATCACGGTCCCGGCGATGGCAGCAGCGGACGGCGACTGACACAGGCGCTGTTTGTCGTTGCCCTGGTGATGGTCGCCGAAGTGGTCGGCGGCCTGATCAGCGGCTCGCTGGCGCTGCTGGCTGATGCTGCGCACATGGCGACGGATGCCTTTGCGCTGGCATTGGCAGTGGTTGCGGTGCGATTGAAGGCGAAGTCGCCCGGACCGCGACATACCTTCGGGTTCCGGCGGGCGCCGGTGCTGGCCGCCTTCGTCAACGGCATCCTGCTGTTTGGTGTGGCGCTGTGGATCGTGGTCGAGGCGGCGGATCGCTTCATGAACCCGCAGCCGATCCTGGCCGGGCCGATGCTGGCGATCGCCATCGTCGGCCTTGTCGCCAACCTGTTCACACTGTGGCTGCTGCATGGCGGCGACAGCCACGACCTCAACCTGCGCGGCGCACTGCTGCATGTGCTCGGCGACCTGCTGGGTTCGGTCGCCGCCATCGTCGCCGCCATCATGATCTGGTTCACCGGCTGGACGCCGGCCGATCCGGTTCTCAGCGTGCTGGTTGCACTGCTGGTGCTGGGTGCGGCCTGGCGGCTGATCCGCAGTTCGGCGCTGATCCTGCTGGAGTCGGCGCCTGGTGATCTTGATGGCGAAACGATTGCCGCGGAAATGCCACGGCATGTCGCTGCCCTGCAATCCGTGCATCACCTGCACGTCTGGTCGCTGGCGCCGAAGGAAGTGATGCTCACCTGCCACGCGCGCATCGATGCCGTTGCCGACTCCGACGCCGTTCTCGCCGAGATGCGCCTGGTGTTGCGCGATCGCTGGGCTATCGACCACGTCACCATCGAGATCGAGCGCGAACGCTGCGCCGATCATGATGCCTGCCCGGTGAATCCGGCCGCATGAGCGCGGAAGTCCGCTTGCTTCGTTGCTTGTTCGCCGCAACCGGCCTGCTCCTGGTGTGGATTCCCCTGCCAGCGTGGACGGCGGATGCTGATGCGACGGTAGAGCTTGTCGTGCACGAGACGGAACGCCACTACGACGTGTTCGCGTCGGATATCGAGCAACTGCTTGCCGAGCTTCGTGTGCCGGGTGGCGAGCCCGGCAGCGGAATCCATGCCCATGGCCTGACCACCACGGAGCTGCAGATGAGCCGCGAAACCGGACAGCGCGGGAGCCAGTGTCGCCTCGAGCGAGCCAAGCTGGAGCTGTCCGTCACCGTGACCACGCCGCGCTGGGATCCGGCACGACCGGTGCCGGAGTCACTGGCATCGGAATGGCCCCGTATCCGGCGACTGATCGAGGAACACGAAGACGCACACCGACAGAATGCGCTGGCCGCGGCGCGCTGGCTCAATGGACGAATCGATGAACTGGGAAGCTGGCAGCCCTGCTCGCTGTTGTCGGCGAAGCTGAGCCGGTACATCGCGGCATCGCAAACGCGCCGGGGGCTTCAGGATGCGCTGCTCGATTCACGCGCCGCAGCGCGTAGCGAGCTGACCCGGACGATCAGGCGCGTCCGTTTCCAGCGTCAGCGGCCGGACTGGATGAACTGACGAATGATGGCGCGTTCAGCCCGCTGGTATCCGGCAGCCATCTTGATGGTCATTGGGATGTCGCTGAGCATGGATTGCTCCTGCGCCGAAGGAGCGGTCGACACGCACATCGAGGCTGCCGGCAATGGCCGGCTGTTCATCAATGATTTCGTTGAGCGCTACGACGTGTTTGCTTCGGACCTGAACGAGTTGTCACGCCGCATGGCTCAATCCGCAGGTGATGTCGGTGGTGATGCTGAAGCCCCCGTCTATGGTCTGACGGAGTCCGTTCTGGAAGTGGTCTGGGCGCTGGAGCCGACTCCGGAAAGCTGTCGGGTGGGGCACTTTTATCTTGATCTCGATGTCACCACGATCCTGCCGCACTGGTCGGAACAGCACCACGTTCCTGCGGCGATATTGGGCGAATGGAAGCGTCTCTCGGAATACATCGACGATCATGAGGCTCGTCATTGCGCCAACAGCGTTGATGCGGCAAACAAGATGTTGCAAGAGCTGGCGGCGATGCCGGTAGCCGCAACCTGCCAGGAAGCCCGGCAATCGTTGCATCGGATCGTCTCCCGCGCGTGGTATCAGCGGGAGCTCAAGGACCGCCTGCTCGACGATGGATCGCGGCGATTCAGCGAGCGCGTCAGCGGGCGTTGCCAGAAACGTTACGCCAAGGGTACGGCGACATCCTTCAACAAGTGGACCAGCTTTTCCCGCGATGACTTTGGGTAATCAAGGTCGCGACGTTACCCTGGCGCACGTTGCCGCCGAAGCCCTTTGTTATGCTCCTTTGTCGGTAGTCGAGGCCTCTACGCCGGTAACCTGCAGGTCTGCAGGGCGTGACCCTGCACTGGCAGAGATCGGGCTCTACCCCGGGCGCTGATCACCGAGTGTTCCGGTTTCGCGACGACGGCTCCAGCGGAACAGCACCGGCAGCAGCAACATCGACAGCAGCGGTGCGGTGAGCATGCCGCCGATCATCGGTGCGGCGATGCGTTGCATCAGCTCGCTGCCGGGGCCGTGACCGAGCAGGATGGGCAGCAGGCCGGCCAGGATCACCGCCACGGTCATGGCTTTTGGTCGCAGCCGTTTCAGTGCGCCGTGGCGGATCGCGGCGTCGAGATCTTCCGACGAGCCTTGGCCAGCCTCGCGTGCTTCCGCCCAGACCGAGCGCAGGTAGACCAGCATGACCACGCCGAACTCGGCGGCTACGCCGGCCAGCGCAATGAAGCCGACCGCGCTGGCGACGGAAAACGCATGACCAAGCAGGTACATCAGCCAGACGCCGCCGATCAGGGCGAAGGGCAGGCCCAGCATCACCATCAGCGCGTCGTCGATCCGGCCGAAGTGCAGGTGCAGCAGGAGCAGGATCACCAGCAGCACCATCGGCACTACCTGCAGCAGTCGGGCGCGGGCACGTTCGAGGTGTTCGAACTGACCGCTCCAGCCAAGGCTGTAACCGGGTGGCAGTTCGAGCTTGTCGGCGAGCAGCTGCTGCAGCGCGGCGACGCGACCGCCGAGGTCGCTGCCATCAAGGTCAACGAATACCCAGCTGACCAGCCGCGCGTTCTCGCTCTTCAGCATCGGCGGGCCGTCGGCGATGGAAAGCGTGGCGACTTCGCCCAACGTCACCGCCGAGCCGTCGTCGGTGATGATCGGCAGGCGCGAAAGTTCGACCAGCGAATCGCGACGTCCGCGGGGAAAGCGCAGCGAAATCGGGAAGCGTTCCAGACCATCGACGACTTCGCCGATACGAGCGCCGCCGATGGCGCGCGACAGGGTGCGTTGGATGTCCGCGATGTCGAGCCCGTAGCGCGCGGCGGCAGCGCGGTCGGGATCAATGTCGATATAGCGACCACCGGCGCTGCGTTCCGCCAGTGCGGAACGTACTCCCGGCTGATCGCGCACCAGCCGCTCGATCTCGCCGCCGATGCGCTGCAGCTCGGCCGGTTCCGGGCCGCTGACGCGGATACCCAGCGGTCCCTTCACGCCAGTGGACAGCATGTCGAGGCGGTTGCGGATCGGCGGTACCCAGAGGTTGGTGATGCCGGGCAGCTTGACCACGCGATTGAGTTCGTCGATCAGGCCCTGGCTGTCCATGCCGTCGCGCCATTCGCTGCGCGGCTTCAGCTGGATGGTGGTCTCGATCATGGTCAGCGGCGCCGGATCTGTGGCGCTGTCGGCGCGGCCGATCTTGCCGAATACCCGCGACACTTCCGGCACGCTGCGGATCAGCCGGTCGGTGCGCTGCAGCAGGGCCGCGGCTTCCGCCGGTGAAAGGCCGGGCAGCGTGGTCGGCATGTACAGCAGGTCGCCTTCGTCCATCAGCGGCAGGAATTCGCTGCCGAGTCGCTGCCAGGGAATCGCCGTCAGCGCCAGCGCGATCACCGCGCCGCCGAGCAGCAGTCGCGGATGACGCAGGCTGGCATCCAGCAGCGGCCGATACAGGTGTTCGAGGCCGCGATTGAGCGGATTGCGATGCTCGTCGGGAATCCGTCCGCGCACGAGGAAGCCCATCAGTACCGGGATCAGGGTGATCGACAGGCCGGCGGCAGCGGCCATTGCATAGCTTTTGGTGAAGGCCAGCGGTGAGAACAGGCGGCCTTCCTGGCCCTGCAGCACGAACACCGGCAGGAAGCTCAGGGTGATGATCAGCAGGCTGACGAACAGCCCCGGTCCAACCTCGATCGAGGCGTCGCGGACGATGCGCCAGTGCTCGCCGCTGTCCGGGTCGCGTCCTTCGCGCTCACGGAAGCGGCTTCGATGCGCGTGCAGGTTTTCGATCATGACAATCGCCGCATCGACCATCGCGCCGATGGCGATGGCGATGCCGCCCAATGACATGATGTTGGCGTTCACGCCCTGCCAGCGCATCAGCAGGAAGGCGGCCAGCACGCCCAGCGGCAGCGTCACCACCGCCACCAGCGCCGAGCGCAGGTGCAGCAGGAAGATGAGACAGACCAGCGCCACGACGATGAATTCCTCGACCAACTTGCCGCCGAGGTTGGACACCGCGCCGCGAATCAGCTGCGAGCGGTCGTAGGTCGGCACGATCTCTACGCCGTCGGGCAGGCTGGCCTTGAGTGCGTCGAGTTTCGTCTTCACCGCGTCGATCGTCGCCAGCGCATCGGCACCTTGGCGCATCACCACGATGCCGCCGGCGACTTCGCCTTCGCCGTCGAGTTCGGCAATGCCGCGACGCGGGGCCGGGCCGATGCTGACCGTCGCCACGTCGCCCACGGTGATCGGCACGCCGCTGGCGTTGCGACCCAGCGGCACGCGGCGCAGGTCATCGACGCCATCGACATAGCCGGTCCCGCGCAGCATGTATTCCGCGCCGGCCAGCTCGATGCTGGCGCCGCCGGACTCGCTGTTGTTGTCGGTGACGGCGCGTTCCACGCGCTGGAGGTTGATGTCGTGGGCGCGCATCTGCTCCGGATCCAGCGTGATGTTGAACTGCCGCACCATGCCGCCGACGCTGGCGACTTCCGAAACGCCCGGCACGGTCTGCAGCTCGTAGC
>JAGRJX010000065.1 GCA_020442545.1 Lysobacterales bacterium | reverse complement strand
CGCTCAGCCGTCCCGTCGATAGGTCAGGTTGGTGATCTGCTCGGACACCAGCCCGATCAGGAACACGATCACCGCGGCGCTGAACAGCAGCAGGCTCATGTTGGTGAACCGCGAAGCCGTCAGAAAGGTGTAGGCGTAGTAACCCGCGCCGGTCAGGAAGAAGACGGCGGCCGCCGGCAGGAACAGCTTCAGCGGCGAGTACAGCGTGGCGATCTTGAAGATGATCAGCAGAAAGCGGATGCCGTCGCGCAGCGGCTTGATGTGGCTGCGGCCGATGCGTTTCTGGACGCTGATGGGCACATACGCGACCGGGTAGGCACTGCGGAAGAAGGCCATGGTGCTGGTGGTGGGGTAGCTGAAGCCGTTGGGCAGCAGGTGCATGAATTCGCGGAACTTTTCGGCGTTGACGGCGCGAAAGCCGGAGGTCAGGTCCTTGATGGCATGGCCGGTCATCCAGCTGGCGAGCCGGTTGTAAAGGCCGTTGGCGAGCCCGCGGCCCACGTTTGCCTGCCCGGAGCGGTCGCGATAGCCCACCACCATGTCGTAGCCTTCTTCCAGTTTTTCCAGCAGCTTGCCGACATCTTCCGGGCGGTGCTGGCCGTCGCCGTCCATCATCACCAGCAGCTCGCCGGTGGCCGCGCGCGCGCCGCGCTTGATGGCCGCGCCGTTCCCCATGCCGTAGGGGGTGCTGACCACCTCGCAACCGGCTTCCCGCGCCACGGCGGCGGTGTCGTCGTCCGAGCCGTCATCGGAAACGATGATCTGGACATCCGGGTAGGCGCGGCGCAGCTCGGGCAGAAACGTGCGCAGGCCGTCGGCCTCGTTTCTGGCAGGAAGGATGATGCTGATCATCACGTAATGTCCCTGGATCGGCGTATGCAACCGGATGATAGCGGAGCAGGTCGCCGTGTGTGGTGCCCCCATCCCGGCCTTCCCCCGCGAGCAGGGGAAGGGAAAAGATGCACCTGGCTTCTCCGCCGAGCCACGAAACCCGGCCTTCCCCCGCAAGCGGGGGAAGGAGATGAGCATGCGCTGCGTGGGCGGGGGAAGGTTGGGTGAGGGCTGGCTTCACCGTACTGTAGCCGCGAGTTCACTGGCCAAACTGTCGCGCAGGTTTTGCCAGCCCATGACGCGTACGCCGCTGCGTTCGTAGCTGTCTTCCCCGCCGTGTACCAGCCAGGGCGTCAAGGCTTCATCGCCGGCAAAGCGGGCAGCTTTCTGGCCGGCGCGGATGTAGTCGGCCGTTACCGTGCCGCCGGACTTGATTTCGACTGGCTGCAACTTCCTGCCTGCCTCGAAAACGATATCCGCTTCCAGCCCGTTGTTGTCGCGCCAGAAGTACAGGTCGGGCGGCAGCCCGGCGTTGAGGCGCGATTTCATGAATTCGCCCACCACCAGCGTTTCGAACAGCGCGCCACGCAAGGGGTGCAGGCGCAGGGTTTCGCTATCGCGGATGCCCAGCAGCCAGCACGCCAGTCCGGTATCGACAAAGTACAGCTTGGGCGACTTCACCAGCCGCTTGCCGAAATTGCGGTGGTAAGGCGGCAGCAGGAACACCAGGTCACTGGCCTCCAGCACCGACAGCCACGCGCGCGCCGTGTGGTTGGAAACCCCGGCCTCGCCAGCCAGCGCACTGACATTCAGCAGTTGCCCTGTGCGCGCGGCGCACAAGCGCACGAATCGCTGGAAAACGGAAAGATCCTGCACATTCAGGGCCTGCCGCACGTCGCGTTCCACATAGGTGGCGATATAGGAGGCGAACCAGTCCGCCGCGTGCAGGGGCCGGGCGTGAAGTGCCGGGTACATCCCGTGCAGCATCAGACCGTCCAGCCCCGATGTCCTGATCCGTGCCGCAGGCAATTCCGCCAGCGACAACGGCAGCAACCGCGTCATGCCCACGCGACCGGCCAGCGATTGGGTCACGCCGGACAGCAGGCCAAATTGCTGTGAACCCGTCAGCACGAAGCGTCCCGGCGTCCGATCCGAATCCACCATGCCTTGCAGGTACGAAAACAGGTCGGGCCAGCGCTGTGCTTCGTCGAACACGGCACCCGCCATGAACCGGCCAAGGAAACCGCGTGGATCCTCGCTGGCGAACGCGCGCTCCTGCGGGTCTTCCAGGCTGACGTAGGTCTTGTCTGCAAACAGTTTCCGCGCCAGCGTGGTCTTGCCCGATTGACGAGGGCCGGTGATCGCCACGACGGGGAAACTCGCGGACAGGCGTTGCAACGTTGGGGCAAGGGCGCGTGCGAACATGCGCGAATCATACATATTGGAGATAGAATATCCAATATGTATGATTCCGGATGATGGCGGTCGCCCTGCCCCCTGCCGAAAGGTGTTCGACGACCACTCAACCGTCCCGCCGACAGGTCAGGTTGGTGATTTGCTCGGACACCAGACCGATCAGGAATACGATCACCGAGGCGCTGAACAGCAGCAGGCTCATGCGAGAAGCATGATGCTGATCGTCACGCAAGCCCCCGGATCGACGTATGGAACCGGATGATTGCGGAGCCGGTCGCCGTGTGTGGTGCCCCCATCCCGGCCTTCCCCCGCG
>JAGRJX010000064.1 GCA_020442545.1 Lysobacterales bacterium | reverse complement strand
CAGGTGCGCGAATACCGCGGCACGCTGACCGAACCGGGTCGCAATTCGCCGTTCCGAGAGCGCAGCGTCGAGGAAAATCGCGACCTGTTCTGTCGCATGCGCGCCGGCGAGTTCGCCGATGGCGCGCGAACGCTGCGCGCGAAGATCGACATGCAAAGCGGCAACATCAACCTGCGTGATCCGGCGCTGTACCGGATCAAGAAGGTGGCGCACCAGAACACCGGCGATACGTGGCCGATCTACCCGATGTACGACTATGCGCACTCGCTGTCGGACGCCATCGAGGGCATCACCCACTCGCTGTGCACGCTGGAGTTCGAGGATCACCGCCCACTCTACGACTGGTGCGTGGATCGCGTGGATCTGGCCGGCAATCCCGGGCTGCTGCAGTCACTGCTTGATGCCGGCCTGCCCAACGAGGCAGCCAAGCCGCGCCAGATCGAGTTCTCGCGCCTCAACCTCAACTACACGGTGATGAGCAAGCGCCGTCTGGTCGCGCTGGTCCACGAGAAGCTGGTCAATGGCTGGGACGACCCGCGCATGCCGACGCTGCAGGGCCTGCGTCGTCGCGGCTACACGCCGGAGTCGCTGCGCCTACTGGTACAGCGCGTCGGCATCAGCAAGCAGAATTCGCTGATCGACTTCTCGGTGCTGGAAGGCTGCGCGCGCGATGACCTCGACGCGCGCGCCGAGCGCCGCATGGCGGTGGTCAATCCGATCAAGCTCACGCTGACCAACCTGCCGGAAGACCACGAGGAAACGATCCGCTTCCCGAATCATCCGAAGAATCCGGATTTCGGTGAGCGCGACCTGCCGTTCTCGCGCGAGGTGTGGATCGAGCGTGACGACTTCGAGGAAGTGCCGCCGAAGGGTTTCCGTCGCCTGATTCCCGGAGGCGAAGTGCGCCTGCGCGGCATCGGCATCGTGCGCTGCGAGGAAGTGGTGAAGGCCGGTGACGCCGTGGTCGAACTGCGCGGCAGCCTCGATCCGGCCACGCGTCCCGGACAGGCGGACGCCAATCGCAAGATCAAGGGCACCATCCACTGGGTCAGCGCGAAGCACGGTGTGGCCGCCGAGGTGCGCCAGTACGACCGCCTGTTCAACGTGCCGGATCCGTCGGATGACAGCGACGGCAGCGACTTCCGCGACCACATCAACCCGGATTCGATCCAGCGCGTCGACGCCTACGTCGAGCCATCGGCTGCCGAGGTCGATGCCGAAACCCGCCTGCAGTTCGAGCGTCTCGGCTACTTCGTCGCTGATCGCCGCGACCACGGCGCGCGCCGTCCGGTGTTCAACCGCATCGTGACCTTGCGCGACACCTGGGCCAAACTGTCCGGCAAGTCCTGATGGAGAATGCCATGCACGCGCGACCTGCCATGTCCGCATCCGCTCGAAGCTGGACGGTTTTGGCGGCGCTTTTCCTGTGTCTGTGGCTGACCGCCTGCGCTGGCGGCGGCAGCACGGACGTGTCCGGCGCGACAGTGTCTGCCAGCGAAAAGGCGCAAGCGCCGTCAACCGACACCACCAGAATCGAGATCGACTACAGCTGCAACAGCAATGATCAGTGCGTGATCAAGGACATTGGCAGCTGCTGCGGCTACCGCCCGGCCTGCGTGAATATCGACAGCCCCACCGATCCGGCCACCGTGAAAGCCGCCTGTGAACGTGAGGGAACGGCGAGCATCTGCGGCTTCCCGGCAATCAGCGCCTGCCAGTGCGTCGAGAGCCGCTGCCAGCCGACCGGGAATCCTTCCCTCCCCGCGCCAGTCATGGGGAACCAGTGATGCTCTACGCACAGGTACATCTGACGCTGCCAGCGTGGATCCACGAGGTGGCTCAGGTCGGCCAGTGCCATGTCGGAGACGCGGCCCAGGTCGAGCTGGCCGTGCAGCTCTCACGCCTGAACGTGGAGCATCACAGCGGCGGGCCATTCGGCGCTGCCGTATTTGATGCCGCGGGTCGTCTGCTGGGCGTTGGCGTCAATCGCGTGGTGCCGCAAACCTGTTCGGTAGCGCATGCCGAGATGATGGCCTTCATGACCGCGCAGACCCGCCTGCAGCGCTTCCGCCTCAACGAGGACGGCGGGCGCATCACGCTGGCCACCTCCGCCCAACCCTGCTGCATGTGCTACGGCGCAAGCTTCTGGGCCGGCATCGACACGCTGCTGATCGGCGCGCGCTCCGAGGATGTGATGTCACTGACCGAGTTCGACGAAGGCCCGCTGCCGGCGGACTGGGTCGGCGAGCTGGAAAATCGCGGCATCGCGGTGCGGCGCGATATCCATCGCGACGCCGCCTGCGCGGTGCTGCGCAGGTTCGGCGAGATGGGCGCGTTCTACTGAGCCGCGCGGATCATGGAGCCTCAGTAGCGCAGCACGCTGTGCAGCGATATGCCGTCCAGGCGTTCGCGGCCGTTCAGCGCCTCCAGCTCGATCAAAACGGTTGATGCCACGGGTTCGGCCCCGCATTCGCGCACCAGTCGCGCCGCGGCAGCCAGGGTTCCTCCCGTGGCAAGTACGTCATCAACCAGCAGGACCCGGCCTCCTCGGCGCAGCGCATCAGCCTGGACTTCCAGGCTGTCGCTGCCGTACTCCAGCGCGTATTGATGGCGCCGGACGTTGCCCGGCAGCTTTCCCGGCTTGCGCAGCAGCACCAAGCCTCGCTCCAGTCGTTGCGCGATCCCCACGCCGAACAGGAACCCGCGAGACTCGATGGCAACGACGTGATCTATGCCGCCCGGCGGCACCCCCATCGCCATCGCCTGGATGGCCTGATCCATGGCCTGGTGATTGGCCAGCAGCGGCATGATGTCGCGGAACAGGATGCCGGATTCGGGGAAATCCGGCACATCGCGGATGTATTGGCGCAGATCGGTCATTGCTGCCCGCAGGTTCTCAGAGAATCAGGTCGCCAGGCTCGAAGCCGTCCTGCCCTGGCTGGTAGTTGCCGGCCAGCTGCACGCGATTGCGACCGTTACGCTTGGCCTGATACATGGCGCGATCCGCACGCTCGATCAATTCGTTGGCAGCACCCTCGTCGCCCTTACGCGCGGCGACGCCGATGCTCACCGTGAACTTGGCCAGCCCGGTTTCATGCTTTACCCGCAGCGCCCCGACGGCCTCACGAATGCGCTCGGCAATTTTCCGCGCCTGATCCTGTGACTGGCCGGGCAGCAGCACCAGAAATTCCTCGCCGCCGTAGCGTGAGACCACATCCTCGCCACGCAGCTGGCGGCGCAGGCATTCGGCCAGCAGGCGGAGGCACTCATCCCCTACCGGATGGCCAAACTCGTCGTTGATACGCTTGAAATGGTCAAGATCAATGAACAGTGTCGACAGCGGCAGTCGCCCCTGCTGCGCATGCTCGAAGGCGGATTCCAGCATGGTTTCACCAGCGCGGCGGTTGAAGGTACCGGTCAGCGAGTCGATCTCCGCACGCCGGCGCAGATCATGCTGGCTGACGGCATCATCGGTGATTTCCAGGGCAAGTGCGGCCAGCTCGGCCACCCGGCGAAGGTCCGCATGACTATACTGCCGCTCCTCCTCGCTCTCGATGATCACGCCACCCCAGCCCGGCTTGGCTATCTCCAGCGGCACCACCGCAAAACGACCGCAGACGGGGTTTTCCGGCGGCTCCTCACCAGCCTCCACCACGACCTTGTCGGCTTCGGTGAAGTGCAGCTGCATCGGGGTGCGGCCGCGGCAGATGCCCTTGATGTTTCCGCCCCGCTCCGCCAGCAGCTGGCGGACGCGCTGGCTGTGATCACCCGGTTCGGCCAGCAACAGGTCCAGCTGGTGATAGCCGAAGCCGACCAGTGCCATGCCCTGGTGCGGCAGCAGCTCCGACAATGTCGCCAGGAGTCGCCGGAACGCAATCCACTGCAGATCACCGGGAGGAGCACCACGAAGCGCCTCCTGCAGTCCCTCCACCAGATCACGACGCTGGTGTTCCAGCCGGAGGTCTGCCTCGCTGCGCTGGGTCACTTCCTGCGCCTCGTCGCGCTGTGTACGGAATTCCATGACGCGATCGGCCAGCACGATGGAGATCAGGAAGGCAGCCACCGCAAGTAGAAGCTGCGAGCCGATGAGACCCGGAAGAACGCTTTCGACCCATCCCTGGGTCACCGCCACGCGAATCGTTGCTGCCACCGCGATCAGGCACCAGATCACGGCAAAGGCCGGCGCGCCGCGCTGTCCCCGCCGCCAGGCCAGCACGGCAAGCGCGGCAACCAGCAGCGATGCCAATGGCCAGGTCATCACACCCATGCCAAACAGCGGGGCATGCAGCCCATCAATGTTGAACAAGCTGAAAACCACCACCACCAGCAGCAGCCATTCGATATAGCGAAGTGGCCGCGCCAGCTTTGCTGCATGCTGGTCAAGGTTCAGGAAGTAGCGCGCAAATCCGATCGACAGCGCAGAAACCAGCAGCATCAGGCCGCCGACGATTCCCGGGCCGGCCCAGGCAGCAAGCCGCAGCACGGGAATCGCGTACAGGTGACCGTTCAGAGCGGCCAGCAGCAATACCAGGGCCGCGCTGACGCCGACGAAGTGAAGGTAGGCGCGCTCGCGCAGAGCCAGATACAGCGCAAGACTTCCCAGCATGAGCACCAGGATGACCGCGTAGACAGCACCGTACAGGCTGGCCAGTCTGCGCTCGTCAACGTGGTATTGACGATCAACCAGCAGCGTGGGCTCGACGCTGAGATCGACACGCGTGTTGATCGCCATGTACAGGGTGGACGGCAACGGGTCGGGCAGATCAAACACGAAACCGTTGGCAAGGACGCCATCCTGCTCGGTCGGATGGAAGAACGACAGGTAGCGGCTCTCCGGACGCTGTCCGGGCCGCGGTACAAACAGGCTTACGCGGTCCAGCGGAAGGCGCTCGAGGCGCAAACGCCAGCCATGGCTGCCGGACACGGCCTCCGGGTCGGGCCTCAGGCGCAGCCAGTGCGTGTATTTGCTTCCGCCGCGCAGCTCGACCGCACCATCAACAGCGAGGAACTGATCATCGAACTCGCCGTCAAGGATCTTTGCAAAGTCGGCCCCGTCGTCATGCTCACCATCAGCAACGGTACTGAAGCTGCCCACTGACATCACTGGTGCCGAAGCCATCGCCGCTGCGGAAAAGCCACACAGCAACATGACCAGCAACAGCCAGCGTCCACAATTCAACCCGGAAAAGCTCCGCTGCATTCGGGACTCCCTCGCCAACCACGACAGTCTGCACGATGACGTGGACGGTGGAAACCTTCTCTTGAGTCAGGCAGCGCGTGCATCCCGATCGCCGTCGAAGCCCACTGCATCGGATCGGAAGTGCGCGCCCACGCTGCACCGCCGACGAGTGGCCGCTTCCACCAGGCTGCGCGCAACCTCGATGCGCGCGGCCGCCGCAGTGTGCCCTGCGCGCAAGGCATCAGCGGCCAGCGCGACCAGTCGGGTCGATCCTTCATCCAGCGTGATGCCATCCCGCACCGGCCCGGCGCAACGCCACAGCAGCGCAGCGAGCTGCTCACGCAGCGGGCCTTCAAAGCTGCCGGCCACGGCGGTGGCGACCTTGAAGCGGGCACTGGGCCGCTTTCGCGACCCCGTCCTGCTCAGGCGATCACCGAGCGCTCGACCGAGGACCAGCGCCTCCAGCAAGGAGTTGCTGGCCAATCGGTTGGCACCGTGGATACCCGCCGCCGCCACCTCACCAACCGCATGCAGGCCCGGCACGCAGGTTGCCGCGTGATCGTCCACTGCCACACCGCCCATGTGGTAGTGCGCAGCGGGCATGACCGGCAGCAGCTCGCACCTCGGGTCGATGCCGATGCGTCGGCACAAGGCTGCCGCCGCAGGAAAGCGTACCGCCAGTGAGGCGGCGAGCTCGCCGCGCAGATCCAGCCAGGCAGCACCGCGAAGCACCGCGCGATAGACTGCCCTCGCCACCTCATCGCGCGGACCCAGATCCGATCCTGGCAATCCTCCGGAGTCGAATAGCAGGTGACCGTCTGCTCCGCGCAGCCTTGCCCCCGCTCCGCGAAGGGCTTCGCTGAGCAGCGGTGCGGCAGCGGCACTTCCATCCGGGATTGCCAACGCGGTCGGGTGGAACTGCACGAACTCCATGTCGCGCAGTGGTGCACCTGCCGCCACGGCAAAGGCATGGCCGGCGCCGTCGGCGTGGCGTGACCCGGTGTGGCAGGCGTACAGTGCGGTCAGGCCGCCGCAGGCAAGCACCGTGTCATCCGCAAGCAGGTCAAGGAGCCGGCCATCGGGTGCACGTACGCGGGCACCTGCAACACCCTGATTGTCCAGCAGTGGCGCGATGGCTCGCCAGCCTTCTCGCAGCTCCACCTGCCCTGCGGCAAGAACGGCAGCACGCAGGATGGCCATCAGCATCGCGCCGCTGCGGTCACCCCCGGCATGCACGATGCGGGGGCGCGAATGTGCCGCCTCCAGGCCCAGGCAAAGGTTGCCATGCGGATCGACATCCGGGACAAGGCCCAGGTCCTGCAGCCATTGGATGGTCGCAGCGGCGGCGTGCGTGAGGCGCCGGACAGCGTCGGGTTGGGCCATGCCCGAACCAGCGACCAGGGTATCTGCCGCGTGCTGCTCGGCGCAGTCACCCGCCCCCATGGCGGCAGCGATCCCGCCCTGTGCCAGCACACTGCTGCCGTCTTCGCCAATCCGCTCCGGCGTCAGCAGGCACACGCGGCGGCTCGTCGCTCCCAACGCCACGCTGAGGCCGGCCGCGCCGCTGCCGATCACCAGCAGGTCATTCCGCGTGACCGGAACCATCGACATGACAGAGCGATCGCGTCAGGCGGCGCGGCGCTGGCCAACCAGCAGCATGCGTTCCACCGAACGCCGTGCACGGGCCGCAACACCGGCGTCGACCCGCACCTCACCGCTCAGATCACGCAGGCAGTCGCGCACACCCGGCAAGGTGATTCGCTTCATGTGTGGGCACAGGTTGCAGGGCCGGGTGAAGCGCACGTCCGGAAACTCGACGGCGACGTTGTCGCTCATCGAGCACTCGGTGATCATCACCACCTCCGGCGGCCGCGCGCGCGCCACCGCGTCGATCATCGCCGCCGTGGAGCCGACGAAATCGGCTTCGACCAGCACATCCTGCGGGCATTCCGGATGTGCCAGCACGAACACGCCTTCGTGCTGCTGGCGAAAGGCACGCACTTCCTCACCAGTGAAACGCTCGTGGACCTCGCAGGCGCCGTCCCAGAGGATCAGCTCAACCTTGGTCTGCGTGGCGACATGCTGGCCCAGGTAGCGATCCGGCAGGAAGATCACCTTCGACACACCCAGCGATTCGACCACCTCGACCGCGTTGCCCGACGTGCAGCAAACATCAACCTCGGCCTTCACCGCCGCGCTGGTATTGACATAGGCCACCACTGGTACGCCCGGATGCTTCGCGCGCAGCGCGCGCACGTCGGCGGCAGTGATCGACTCGGCCAGCGAGCAGCCGGCACGCTGGTCGGGAATCAACACGGTGCGCGATGGATTGAGCAGCTTGGCGGTTTCGGCCATGAAGTGGACGCCGCAGAGCACGATGACATCGGCATCGACGTCTACCGCGCGCCGCGCAAGCGCCAGCGAATCGCCGACGATATCGGCCACGCCGTGGAAGATGTCCGGCGTCTGGTAGTTGTGTGCCAGCACGACCGCGTTGCGTTCGTGCTTGAGCTGCTCGATCTCGGCGATCAGCGGCAGCGCCATGCCCACCTCCAGTGCCGGCAACACCCGCACCAGTCGTTCGCGAATCGCATCCACGCTTCCGGGCGTCGTCGGCGTGCGCGGGTTTGCCTTGCGCGTCATGGCTTTATGCTCGCGTCGAGTTTATCTTCGCTGAAATACTACGTGTGAGCATAAAAAACGTCAAGGGACTGCTCGGCTGCCGCGCGTCCGCGACCAGGCGTGCGATGATGGCCATCGCCACCGGCCGCATCCAGGATCGTCCAATGCCACCGATTGCAAATGCGTCAACCGCCCTGCGCAGCATCGCCGCCGTCACACTGCTGCTGTCCAGCGCCAGCTGCCCGGGACAGGCAACGCGATTTCGCATCGACGACATGGCACTGCGCGACCCGCACATTTTCGTCAACGCCTTCAGCAGCTGCGCTGACGTGACCGACACGCCGATCCTGACGTTTTCGGTGAACGGCGAGCTGGCAGCCGCCATCAGCGAGGATCGCAACGATGATGGTCTGCTCGACTATTCCAGCCTGCTCGTCTTCCAGCCGCTGAACCATGCCCTGCCGCAAAACCCCTTTTCGGTCGGCACTGCCGACTGCACGGCACCTCTCGCCAGTACCGCCTGCGGCCCATTGCAAACCGCGCAGTTGTCCGGACCGGCGTCGCTGCCGGCGGCAGGCAGCTGCCTTGAGCCGATCGCCGGCAGCCTCAATGGCTACCTCCCGCCGGTTGCAAGCAGCACTGCGCCGTGCTTCGCCTCCACGACAGGGACGCTCGTGCTGGACCTTGGCGGCATTCCGGTGAGCCTGCAGCAGGCGCAGGTCGCGGCCAGCTTCGACGGCAATCCGGCCGACGGGCTGGTGAACGGCCTGATGCGCGGCTTCATCAGCGAAGCCGATGCCGACACGTTGCTCCTGCCGGATTCGTTTCCGCTGGTTGGCGGGCAGCCACTGTCCTCACTGCTACCCGGCGGCAGCGGCAACTGCGCGACGCATGACGACCGCGACGTGGTACAAGCCGAAGACGGCTGGTGGTTCTACCTGAACTTCAGCGCTGCGCGACTGGATGAAGCTGGCGCACCCGATGCCGGTATCTTTGCCAACGGCTTCGAGGACTGAACTGCGTCCGTGGCATTGGACCACGCGAAGACTGTCCATCCCGATCAGGCAACGCCAAGACCTGGAATGTCGGTGATGATGCGCGGATCGTAGCCGGCAAGCTGTGCGAAGTGCCGACCACGGTCAACGTAATTCTTGTAGCGCGGAAAACTCGGCGCGCCGGGCGAGAGCAGCACCACGCCACCGTGGCCGAGGTAGCGCTCACCAAGGCGAACCGCATCCTCGAGTTCGCCAACCTCCGCCAGCTCGAATGCCGCCTTGCGCGCCAGGCCACCAACCTGCCGCGCGATCTTCGGGCCGTTCTGGCCCTGGGTGATGATCGCCACCGGCGGGTGCCGCGCAACGTGGTCCTCGAACACCGACCAGTCGAGACCGCGGTCATAGCCGCCGACGATGACCGCAATCCGGCGGTGCGCGTAGGCCTTGAGCGCAGCCACCGTGGCATGCGGCGTGGTGCTGATCGAGTCGTTGACGTATTCGATGCCTTCCTTGCTGCCGAAGCTCTGCAGGCGATGCGGCAGCGTGCGGAAGCTGCGCGCAAAGCCGACCATCTCCACCGAGTCCAGCTCCAGCGCGTCGAGAATGGTGAGCGCGGCACACAGGTTGCGGATGTTGTGATCGCCGGAGAAAGGCAACTCGCCGATCTCCATCACCCGCTGCTCGGCACGCCACAGCTCGATGCCCTTCTGTCGCCAGCCATTCACGCCGGCGTACCAGCGCACGTCGGCACCCGGAAGGCGCAGGTCGGCCAGGCGGTCATCCGCAGCGTTGAGCACGATGCGTTCGGGCATGGCTTCGCGGATCAGCGCCAGCTTGTCGGCGAAGTACCGCTCCTCGGAACCGTGCCAGTCGAGATGCTCGGGAAACAGATTGGTTACCGCCGCCACGTCGGGCAGTACCGCGTCGCGGGTCTGGTAGCTGGACAGTTCCGTCACCCAGTAGTCGGGCGGCGGTTCGACGTCGTTGAGGTCCAGCAGCGGCATGCCGATGTTGCCGGCCAGCGCCGTCCGGTTGCCGGCGGAACGCAGCAGATGCGCGACCATCGCCGATGTCGTGCTCTTGCCCTTGGTACCGGTAACGCAGATGGTCAGCGCCTCCGGATGGTCGCCGAACCACAGCGCGGTGCCCGAGGAAAACTGCACGCCCGATTCCCGCGCCTCAACTGCTGGCGTCTTGTATGGCGAAATTCCGGGCGACTTGATCACCACCTCAAAAGCGCTGAGCGCCCCGACATCCGGCTCGGTGGCGACGACATCCAGTTCCGGGTCGTCCATGAACTCGAGGTCATCCGCCTCGGCCCGGCTGCAGAACACGGTCACCCGCTGGCGTGGCAGGTTCTGCCTCAGCGCGGCCAGCGCGGCGCGGCCCTCCAGCCCGTAGCCCCAGATTGCTACCCGCCTGCCTTCAAGGTCGGAAATCTTCACTCGGTGCTGCCCTGGTCGTTTCCGGATGGATGCGTCACGTGTTCGTCAATCGCGCCGCCAGTGCCGTCGGCAGGCGATGCTCGCCGCGCGGCTGCAGCTGGTCGGCGAGATCCAGCTCGTCACCGTCCAGATGCGGAAGCACCTCGTCGGCGAACCGTCGAACCAGAGCATCCTCGCGCCATTCGGCACGTTCGGTCAAAGCATTCATCGCCGACCGCGATTCCACGCCCTCGCCCACGCACTCGAAAGGCTTGTGATCGCGGAACTCCAGCAGCGCATCGAAACCGGCGATCTGCGGGCTTTCATCCAGCAGATTGCGGCCGAAAATGCCGAGCAGGCGCGGCTTGGGCATGAACGGCGCCAGCGCCAGGAATACGAATCGGCACTTCGGGCAATGCCCGCACCAGCGGCTGCTCGGTTTTTCGCCAAGCAGGTGGAAATTGCGGTTGCAGCTGGAGAACACGTCATCGTAGCCACTGATGCGCGCAAAGCGCTGTGCCACCGCCAGTTCGGACAGCGGCCGCAGCAGCGAGTAGTAGCGCAGGTCCGGCGCCACCCGACGCTCGATATAGCTGCCGAAGGTGCGCTCGAAGTCCCAGCCTTTGCTCCACTGATGATTCACCTCGCCCGTGCCCGGAATCAGGCTGCCGTAGCTGGCCGAATGCTCGTTGGAGAACACCACCTGATCATGCCCTGTGAGCAAGGCCACGAGCACCAGAATCGCCGAATTGATCGCCGTCACCGGAATGTGCCCATTCAATGCGCCTTCGCGATTGAGCTCGAACAGCCGTGGCGCCAGCCTGCGTTCGATGTTGAGAGTCGGCAATCCCGTCTTCGCGGCACAGGCGGCAATCAGTTGCGAGCCGCCGATCCAGGCCACGGTCTGGGCCACGCCGGCGTCTCGCAGCGATTCGATGCTGACCAGCGAATCCTTGCCGCCGCCAATGGCGACCAGCGCACGATGTTCCAGCCCCACCGTCGGCATGGCGCGGGTACCGGTTGATTCATCGACGGGAAAGCGGATCCTGCCGCGCAGCGCCAGACCATTGTTGTAGGCGAACTCGCCCAGACCATTCTCGTAGATGCTGGTCAGCAGCGCGGCGGTTTCGGCGTCCAAGGCCCCATCATCGACAACGATTTCCGGCGGCACTGCCGCCTTGAAATAGCTGACGCCGGCAATCAGGTGCAGCAGCCGCAGCGCGGCATCCACCGCCGACTGCCGCGCGGCATCCAGCGCAAATGGCGCGCCGGGAATGACGAGGGTTTCCACCATTTCCTCGCCGTCGTCGAAGGCATAGGCGAGTTCAACGCGCCCGCTGTCGGCATCGAAAGCGCGACGGACGAAGCGGAAACGGCTGATGGAGGTTGGATCGAAGTTGCTCACGAAAGCAGGCTCACAGCGACGGACTCAAAGCAGGGATTCGGCGGGCAGACCGCGACGATTGTAATTGCTGGCCATCACCGCGCCGTAGGCGCCAGCGGTCGCGACCAGCAGCACATCACCCTCGGCAGTCGCACGCGGCAGCAGACGACGACGGCCCAGCACGTCACCGGTTTCGCAGATCGGACCGACCACATCGAAATTGTCGCAGTCCGTGTCGTCGAGGCGACTCAGGTTCACGATCTCATGCCAGGCGCCATACAGCGCCGGCCGCAGCAGCGTGTTCATGCCGCCGTCGACACCGATGCGCAGCAGGCCTTCCTTGTCGACCACCTGCGTCACCCGCAGCAGCAGCACGCCGGCGTCGGCCACCAGATAACGCCCCGGCTCCATCCACAGCGCGTAGTCCGGGCAGGCCGCCTTCACAACAGCGAGCTCGCGACCCAGCGCGTCCATATCGAAGCGCGGCTGTGCCGGATCGGCCGGCACGGCAAGGCCGCCGCCAATGTTGATCGCGACGACGGTGCCAACCCGCTCGGCGATGCTGACCAGCTGCGCGTACACCTCGCGCCAGTGACCCGGGTCGACAATGCCGCTGCCGAGATGCGCGTGGATGCCGAACACGCGGGCGTTGACCTCACGCGCCGCAGTAAGGAAATCATCCAGTTGCGACACCGGCAGGCCAAACTTGGCATCGTGGCCGCCGGTACGCACCTTCTCGTGGTGACCACGCCCGAAGCCGGGATCGACACGCAGCCAGATGGTGCGGCTGCGGAACAGCTCCGGCCAGCTGCGCAATGGCGTCGCGCTGTCCACCGTGGTCCAGACGCCACGTTCGAAAGCCTCGACGTATTCATCACGCGGCGCGAAGCTGGGCGTGAACAGCACGCGGCTCGGATCGATATTCTCGATGCTGTCGAATACATGGCGCAGCTCGCCGGCAGACACGCATTCCAGCCCGATGCCCGCAGCGTAGATCCGACGCAGCAGCTCCGGATGCGGGTTCGCCTTGATCGCGAAGAAGCGCCGATCCACCGCGCCCAGCGACTGCATGGCGTCGCAACGCGACTCCACGCAATCCGTCGAATACACGTACTGCGGCGTCGCTTCGCCCGCACGCGCCAACAGTGCCGATTGCCGTTCACGCCACCATGGCGTTTCCACCGCATCCGGCGGCAGGTTGAGCGCGCGCCAGCTCGGGCCGAACACGCCGGACTCGCGTACCGGCATGGCGCCCGCCTGGATCAGCAGGTCGTGCAGGCGCGGCAGCATTTCCTCGGCGAGGTCCTGATCCACCACGAAGGTCAGGTTGAGGTCGTTCGACGACTGCGAGATCAGATGCACGCGCTCACGACCGAACTCGGCCAGCACGTCGGTCAGCCGGTGCAGGCGCGAGCGGATGCCGTGACCAACCAGCGTCACCGCGCTGCACGGCGCGATCACCTTCACCCGGCAGACCTTGCCGAGATCGGCACACAGCGCCTCCAGTACGTTGCTGCTGACCAGGTTCTCGCTGGGATCCAGCGACACCGTCACGTTGGTTTCCGAGGAGCCGATCAGGTCCACCGACAGGCCGTGGCGCTTGAACTGCTCGAACACGTCGGCGAGGAAACCGACCTGCTGCCACATGCGCACCGATTCCATCGACACCAGCACGATGTCGCGTCGGGTGCTGATGGCTTTTACACCGGGAATCGTTGACTTCACGCCCGGAACCGCAGTCTGGCTACCGCCAATGACGGTTCCCGGCATGTCGGGATGGCCGGTATCACGGATATGCAGCGCCACGCCGGCCTCGCGACAGGGTGCGATGCAGCGTGGATGCAGCACCTTGGCGCCGGTCGTGGCGATTTCCTGCGCTTCGTCATAATCGAGGCCGACCAGCAGCCGCGCCTCCGGGACACGACGCGGATTGGCGCTGAACATGCCGGCGACGTCGGTCCAGATCTCGACGCGATCCGCCTTCAGCCGCGCACCGAAGCTGCTGGCGCTGGTATCCGAACCGCCACGCCCCAGCAGGCAGGTGCCGCCCTCGCCATCGCCGACGATGAAGCCCTGGGTCAGCAGCGCCTCGCCCTGCGCCGCGAAGCGCTGTCGCCAGTCGTCATCGGCATCCAGCCGACAGCGTGCCGACAGCCGCCGTGACCACTCGCTGAGGTTCGGTGCATCCAGCGGCCGCAGCCAGTCGCGCGCGTCGGTCCAGCCGATGTCCACACCCTGCGAATTCAGGTAGGCCACGCCCAGCGTGCTCGACAGCAGCTCGCCCTGCGCCTGCCACTCGGCACACCAGCCGAGGTCACGCGCCACCACGCGCGGGTCGGCGGCCAGCCGGTCCAGTTCGGCGAAGCGTTCGCCGAGTACGGCATCGACATCCAGACCCAGCTCGTTGGCGAAATCGACGTGACGTTTCTTCAACGCCGGCAGCACATCCGAAGGCGATTCCGCGCCCTCGCTGCTGGCCTGCAGCCGGTTGGTGACGTCGGACAGCGCCGACACCACCACCAGCACGCGCAGGCCTTCCTCCCGGCGCTGCTGCACCAGGCAACCAATGGTGTCCCAGCGTTCGCGTCGCGAGACGCTGGTGCCACCGAATTTGAGGACAACGAATGGAATGGTCATTGGGGCTATTTTGACCGAAGGTCGGGGGAAAGTTTGGCGGTTTCTTGAAGCTCTGCATTTGCGGTGCTAACGCTGGCGCAGTCGCTTTGGAGCAAGAGCTTTCGTTCGCCTACGGCGACCGAGTTCATTTCTCTTGCTTGTCCAAGATAAACCGAACCAAAGAGAAGGTCGAACACGCCAACCGGAGTGTGAGGCCGCGTTCGCGCCCGCTTCGCGGGTTCGTGATTCGGAGCCGGGGTTTTCGACAATTCATCCCTGAATTGGCGAAAACGCGCGCACTTCCTGTGCGCGCCCCTCCGGGCCTGATCGTCTCCGACTCACCGCTACCGAGGGGCCCCAAACAGCACATCGCTTCTGCCCCTTCCCTCGCTGGCGGGGGAAGGCTGGGATGAGGGTGGTGCTCTTGATCTTCCATCCCGTGTGTTGCGGCGGCGTGTGGTCGGAAAGTCCGCAGGATCGCGCGCAGGAAACGCGCGAGTTTTTCGTCAGCACAGGGATGTGCTGTCGAAAAACCCCGACCACGCGACGCGAACCGCCAAAGGCGGCGCAATGCCCGGGTGTCCTTTCTTTTGGTTCGGTTTTCTTTGGACAAGCAAAGAAAATGAACTCGGCAGCGCCGAAGGCGATGTCGAAAGCTCTCGATCCAAAAAAAGCGCGCCGATCATCGCACATGATCCCCCACCCCGCCGCCAGCCATATATCCGTTCAGTGATACCCTCCCCGCTTCCAGCAGAAAACAACGGATAACCGCCCATGCGCGTGGTGCAATTCAAGCAGGTGGACGTGTTCGCGGAATGCGAATTCGGAGGCAATCCGGTGGCAGTGGTCCTCGACGGCGAGGACCTCAGCGACGCCGAGATGCAGAAGATCGCGCGCTGGACCAACCTTTCCGAGACCACCTTCGTGCTGCCGTCCACCGAAACTGGCGCCAGCTACCGGGTGCGGATCTTCACGCCGGGCGGGGAACTACCCTTTGCCGGTCATCCCAGCCTCGGCACCGCGCACGCCGTCATCGAAGGTGATCTGGCTCGTCCCGTCGATGGCGTGCTGATCCAGCAATGCGAAGCCGGTCTGTTGCCTGTGCGTGTTACCGAAGGCCAGCGCTCACGCCGCTGCGCGGTGCGCGTGCCAGCGGCCAAGGTCGGCAAACCGGATGATGCGACCACCGACGCGCTGGCGAAGGCGCTCGGCGCAGCCCCTCGCGACGACCTGCCGCCGCGCGCCATCGATGTCGGCCCGGTGTGGCTCATCGCTGGCTACGCCGACGCCGCCACCGTGCACTCATTGAGACCCGACTACGCCCTGCTCACCGAGATATGCCGCCAGACCGGCGCCACCGGCGTCACCGTGTTTGGAGCCGAGCCCGTACCCGGCACCGCAACACCCGACAAACCCTGCGCCGACGCCGTGTTCGCGGTGCGCAGCTTCACGCCCATTGACGGCATCGCCGAAGACCCGGTCTGCGGCAGTGGGAACGCCGCCATCGCCGCCTTCCTGCAGGCCGGCGACGCCCTGCCCGCCCGCGACTACGCCGTCAGCCAGGGCCGCGAAGTCGGCCGCGAAGGCCGAGTTGCCATCCATATCGCCGACGACGGCAGCATCGAGATCGAAGGCCGTGCGCTGACGCGGATTGATGGGGTGATCCGGTTGGATTGAGAAGCGCTCCGCTTGCGCGGGCATGTCGATCAAGTCGTCGCCTTGCGCAGCCACCCAACCCGCCCGGCGGGCACCTCGCTCCGCGCCCCAGCCCTAGCTCGCACGGCTCAAGCGTTCGCCGGCGCGCGGGCCACGGCCCGCAAACGCACCCGCTCACCCCGGCAGCAGGCGAAGGGGGCAGTTGTAATGGTCAATCGTCCGCGCGATAAACCGCCTGGCCGTCGACCCAGGTCGACAACACCGTGATGTCATCGATCTTCGACGCGTCGGCGGTTAGCGGGTCCGCCGACAGAATCACGAAGTCGGCACGCTTGCCGGGTTTCAATGATCCGACCTCGTCTTCGGCGAAGCCCGCATACGCCGCGTCCAGGGTGAAGCCGCGCAGGGCTTCCGCCGGGGTCAAGCGCTGCGCCGGCTGCCAGCCGCCCGTTGGGTGGCCCTCGCGATCCTGCCGCGTCACCGCGGCATACAGGCCGAGCATGGGATTTTCCGACTCAACCGGGAAATCGGAGCCGAAGGCCAGTCGCGCACCGCTGTCCAGCAGGCTTCGCCAGGCGTAGGCGCCGGCCATGCGCTGGCTGCCCAGACGCTGTTCGGCCCAGGGTCCGTCGGAGGTCGCGTGCGTGGGCTGCATCGAGGCGATCACGCCCAGCTTCGCAAAGCGCGGAATATCGGCGGGATCAACAATCTGACTGTGCTCGTCGCGCCAGCGCAGGTCGCCGCCGGCCTCCTTGCCGAACACCGCCTCGTAGGTGTCCAGCACCAGCCGGTTGCCACGGTCGCCGATGGCGTGGCTGGCAACCTGCACGTCGCAGCGTCGCGCCTTTTGCACGATGCGCCGGTACTCCGCGGGTTCAGTCACCAGCAGACCACGGTTGTGCGGATCGTCGCTGTAATCGGCCAGCAGCGCGGCGCCACGGCTGCCCAGCGCGCCGTCGATGTAGAGCTTGACCGCGCGCATCTGCAGGCGACCGCCGGGATGCCGGTACGCGCCCAGTGCGCACAGCATGTCCAGCGCGGCGTTGTCGGCATCGGCCATGGCGTAGATGCGCAGCGGAAGCTTGCCGGCATCGGCCATGCGCCGCATCACACCGAGTTCGCCCAGCGGCACGCCGGCATCGTGCACACCGGTCAGACCCACGGCTACGGCAGCGTGGAACGCGGCCGCCAGCGCGGCCTCGACTTCGGCCGGATCGTCCTGCGGCACCACGCCGGCGACCAGACCCATGGCGCCATCGATGAACACGCCAGTGGCCTTGCCGTCGATGCGCTCGATATGACCGCCGTCGGGCTGCCAGTCCCCATCAAGTTCACGGCCCGCGGCCTTCGC
>JAGRJX010000063.1 GCA_020442545.1 Lysobacterales bacterium | reverse complement strand
GCCACCCAGCGCATGTTGAAGTCCTTGCCGCGCGGGCCTTCGCGGCCCTGCTGCAATTCCTCGATGTAGCGCTGCACCGGGGCTTCCCAGTGGCGTCGATTGGAAGCGTTGATCGCGAACTCCTGGGTGTCTTCAGGAATCCGCAGGCGGCGTTGCGTGAGCACGAAGCTGCCCAGCTCGCGGTCCAGGGTGAACTGGTAGACGCCATCGCCCAGCGTCAGCACCAGCAGCGTTGACGGGCCATAAACCGTGTAGCCGGCCGCGACCTGCTCGCTGCCGGGCTGCAGAAAATGTTCGGCGCTGGGCTCGTCCACGCCTTCCGGACAGCGCAGCACTGAGAAGATGGTGCCCACCGACACGTTGACGTCGATGTTGCTGCTGCCATCCAGCGGATCGAACACCAGCAGGTAGTTGCCCTTGGGATAGCGGTGCGGGATCAGGTGCGGGTCGTCCATCTCCTCGGAAGCAATCGCCGCCAGGTGGCCGCCCCATTCGTTGGCCTGCAGCAGGATTTCGTTGGACAGCACGTCCAGCTTTTTCTGCGCCTCGCCCTGCACGTTCACCGCGCCGGCGTTGCCGAGCACGTTGCCCAGCGCACCGCGTCCCACAGCCACGGCGATTGCCTTGCAGGCGCGACCAACCACTTCCAGCAGCAGGCGAAGGTCGGCGTTGATGTGCTGCCGCTCGCGCTGCTGCTCGATCAGGAACTGGGTCAGGGAGATGGGTTTGACGGGCACGGACATGACGGCAGGGGCTCTACGCGGCAGGCGGGACGCGCATTATCGCAGAGCGCGTTTCACGCCGCCGATGGCACCGCAAACAGGCGCGCCAGATCGGCCTCGCCCAGCAGTCGCCATTGGCCGGCTTCCAGGTCATCCAGCTCCAGACCACCAACGCGTTCGCGATGCAGGCTTTCGACATGGTTGCCGACGGCCGCGAACATGCGGCGGACCTGGTGGTAGCGGCCTTCGTGCAAGGTCAGGCGTGCTTCGCGCGGGCCGAGCACTTCCAGTTCCGCCGGCAACAATGGCGTGGTTTCCGACTCCAGCATCAACGTGCCGCTGGCAAAGGTGGCGGCCTCATCACCGCGCAGGTTTTCGGCCAGCGTGGCGCGATAGACCTTCGGCAGCTTTGACTTCGGCGAGATGATCCGGTGCAGCAGGGCGCCCTCGTCGGTCATCAACAGCAGGCCGCTGGTCTCTCGATCCAGTCGCCCGACGCTGGACAGCGCAGGCTTGCGGACATGGAAGCGCGGCGGCAGCAGGTCGTAGACCAGTCGTCCCTGATCCTTGTGCGAGCAGGTATGGCCGACCGGCTTGTGCAGCATCAGCAGGATGCCCGGCGGCGGGTCCAGCGGCTCGCCTTCGACCAATACGTTGGATGCCTCGACCACGTCGTCGGCGTAGAGCACCTCGCTGTCGACGTTGGTGATCAGGCCTTCGCGGAACATGGCGGCCACCTGTTTGCGACTGCCGTAGCCGAGGTTGGCAATCAGGCGCAGCAGCTTCATCGAACACCGGCCTTGCGCGACTTTACGGCTTCGATGATCTTGAAGCCGCCTTGCTGGGTGATCGTGTTCACTGCATCAAATCCCGTCTTCAAGGCCAGTTCGTAGGGCAGATGGCGATTGGCGACCAGCCACAGCCGGCCGCCGGGATTCAGTGCTTCGGCGGCAACCTCGATGAAGCGTCGGCCGATATCCGGCCGTTCCGCACCGACCTGTGCGTGGAAGGGTGGATTGCAGACGATCACGTCATAGCGGCCCGGCACGCCGCTGGTGACATCGTGCCAGTGACAGCTGATCGGCAAGCGTTTCGCGTCGGCTTCGAGATTGCGACGACAAAGCTCAAGCGCGCGTGCATCGGCCTCGAAGCAGTCCAGCGACATGATGCCAGCACATCGCGACAGCAGCGCCACCGACAGATAGCCGTAGCCGGCGCCAAGGTCAGCCGCGCGACCTCGCAGGTCCGAAGGCAGGCTTTCCGCCAGCAGCTTCGAGGCGAGGTCGATGCGATCCCAGGCAAACACGCCGGGACGACTGAGGAAACGACCGTCGGCAATCGGACGTACCGCGTCGAGCCCGCGCCATTGCTCCAGCAAGGTCGAGTTGATCGCACTACCCGGCTGGCTCCAGTACACGCGGCATTTGTTCTTCGACACCACCGTCAGCGGACCGATCAATTTCGCCAGATCGGCCTCGGCAGACTTCGCGCCCTCGTCATTGGCCTGACAGGCCAATACCACGCCGCCGTCCATCAGTCGCGACAAAGCGTGGGCGTACAGCGCGCGCGCCTCGCTGCGCTGTCGTGGCGGCAGCAACATCACCAGCGGAAAGCGCCGTTCGTCAGCCTCGTCGAAAAGCTCGACACCGGAACGCTGCAGGGCATCGAAGGCGGGCTTGAACTGCTGCCCGGCAACCAGCCCGGGCAATGGCTGCCGATGCAGCGGCCAGCCGTCACGGGCGTTCAGGAACAGCGCGCCATCCGCCGGCCAGATCAATCGACCCTCGAACACGGGCAGCAGCAAGGTCTCCAGCGCGGGATCCTGTGCAGCGTTGGACATGGAGACGGATTCTCAACCTTCGATGATGGGAGGTCATTCTATCGTCGGCGGCGACGGGCGAGCCGCGAAACGGCGACGAAGGACTGCAGCACTGAGCTCACGCCGACCCCCGTCCTGCATCGGTGTATGCTGGCGGCGGCGGGACAGTCTCGAAACCGCCGCCTCCGGTCACTGAGCGAGAAGCCATGCCGTTGGAAGGGGAGACCATGCACGGCACCAGATGCCGGGCGGATCAGGCATCCGCCTGCGGCGGCGTTCGTGACCATGGAACTCCCGCATGAGCCTGTTTGCCGAACTCAGCCGCCGCAATGTCCTGCGAATGGCGGGGCTGTATGTCGTCGGCGCCTGGGTGATCGTGCAGGTCGCCGATACGTTGCTGCCGCTGTTCAACACGCCCGACTGGGTGATGAAGGCGCTGGTGGCGCTGCTGGTGATCGGATTCATCCCGACACTGGTCTTCTCCTAGGTGTTCGAACTCACGCCCGACGGCTTCAAGCGCGACAGCCAGGTGCCGCCGGAGCAGTCGATTGGCCACCAGACCGCGCGTCGCATGGACCAGCTGACCATCGCCGGCGTCATCATCGCGGTGCTGCTGGTGGGCGCGGATCGGCTGTGGCCGGCGATGGAATCCGATAGCGACGGGGCAGCTGGTTCTGTCACGGCCACGTCGGATGAGCCGGCAATCAGCCCGGACAGCGAAAAGACGCAGACCACGGTGCCCACCGAGGCTGTCTCGGCAAAATCAGTCGCCGTGCTGCCTTTCGAGAACTTCAGCACCGATCCGGAAAACGCCTACTTCGCGGACGGCATCCAGGACGAAATCCTCACCGGCCTGGCCCAGATCAGCGAACTGAAGGTGATCTCGCGCACCTCCACCGCACGTTACGCCAGTCGCCCCGACAACATCACGGAAATCGCCAGCCAGCTCGGCGTGGCGCATATCGTCGAAGGCAGCGTGCAGCGGGCGGGCAACCGGGTCCGCGTCAACGTGCAGCTGATCGATGCCCGCAGCGACAGCCACCTGTGGGCGGAAAGCTACGACCGCGACCTCAACGACGTGTTCGCCGTGCAGAGCGAAGTAGCCAAGAAGGTGGCGGACTCGCTGAGCGCCCGCCTCACCCGCGACGAACGCAATGCGCTCGCCAGGCCGCCCACCGACAACGCCGAGGCCTACAACGCCTTCCTGCGTGCGCGGGCACTCAGCATCCGGGTGAACGGTTCGCGCGAAGAGGCCGAACGGATGCTGGATGCCTACCGTGAAGCGGTCCGGCTCGATCCCGGTTTCACCCTGGCCTGGGCGGAGCTGGCGCGCGAAGCCATCCGGACCCACTGGCTCGGCTTCGATCCGGATGGCTCCCTGCGGGACGAGGCAACCAAGGCGCTGGCCAGGGCGCGAAGCCTTGCGCCGGGACTGCCGCAGGTGGAGCTGGTGGACGGCGTTTACCAGTACTACATCGAACGTGATTTCAGCGGCGCCCTGCAAACCCTCAACGACGTGAAGCGGCGCCTACCCAATGATCCCGAGGCCTGGATGACGGCCGGTTATCTGGCGCGACGCCTGGGTAGGTGGGATGAGTCAACAGCCGACATGACCCACGCAACCCGCCTGGCGCCGAACGATTACTCGTCGTTCCACCGCCTTGCCTCCACCCACGTCGCCAGCGGCCACTGTGAGCGGGCGCTTCCCGTATTCGACATTGCCCTGTCCCTGCGACAGGGCGACAACGACGTGCTGGCGCAGAAGGCGGGCTGCCTTTGGCAGTTGGGCAGGTTGGACGAAGCCGGGCAGATACTGGAGGGCGAGAAAGCCAGCTCATCTGCCGTCTTGGCCCTGCGCGCGCAGCAGGCGGTGTTCTCCGCCGAGCCAGACCAGGCCATCGAACTGTACCGACAGGCTATCCAGCGCTCGAAGGGCGAGCACGTCGACTTCTACTTCGGCGGGTACCTCCGTGCGGACGTGTACTGGCGCCTGCAGCTCGCGATGCTGTTGCAGAGCAACGGCGGCGCGGCGGAAGCCGAAGCCCTGTTCCGGAGCATTCGCGATGCGGCCAACGCGGCTTTGGCCTCATCGAACAATACGAACGTCGAAGCAGCTTGGAACGCGGCACTGGGCCTTGCACTGGTAGGGCTCGGGGACGGGCACGCAGGTGTCGCTGCCGGACAGCGGATGGTAGCGCTGGTACCGATGGCAAGAGACACGCTCGAAGGTCCGGTCTGGTACGAACTCCTGGTGCGCATCCAGGCACTCAACGGCGACGCCGAAGATGCCATCGCAGGAATCAAAACCCTGCTGCAAAGCAGGAACACCCTGATCAGCCGGGCATTGCTTCCCGTCGATCCTGACTTCGATCGCATCCGCGATGACCCAGCGTTCCAGACCTTGCTCGCCGAGTCCCCGGCCGCAGTGAATCCGGAATAGCCGCCACATGGGCCTGCTCGCCGAACTCCAGCGCCGCAACGTCATCCGCATGGCCGGGCTGTACATCGTCGGTGCGTGGCTGGTGGTGCAGGTGGCGGACACGCTGCTGCCAGTATTCGATACGCCCGCCTGGGTGATGCGCGCGCTGGTGGTCCTGCTGGCGATTGGCTTCGTGCCGGCGCTGGTCTTCGCCTGGGTGTTCGAACTCACCCCGGAAGGCCTGAAGCGTGACAAGGAAGTACTGCCGGAACATTCGATCGCGCCGCAGACCGCGCAGCGCATGAACCGCACGATCATCGTGCTGTTGTTGCTGGCGCTGGGCTACTTCGCGGTGGACAAGTTCGTACTGACGCAAGAATCAGGCGCGGCACCAGAACTGGCCGTCAAGGCGAACGACCAGAACGCGGGAATCGCGGCAAAGCCGGACCAGCAATCGATCGCCGTGCTTGCCTTCGTCGACATGAGTCCGCAGCAGGACCAGGAATACTTCGCCGATGGCATCAGTGAGGAAATCCTCAACGCGCTGGCCAAGGTTGATGGCCTGAAAGTGGCCGGCCGCACTTCGGCGTTTTACTTCAAGGGTCGCAACGAAAGCCTGTCGGACATCGGTGCGACGCTGGGCGTGGCACATGTGCTGGAAGGTTCGGTGCGCAAGCAGGGTGATCGCGTGCGCATCACCGCACAGCTGATCCGGGCCAGCAACGGCTTCCATCAGTGGTCGGAGACCTACGACGGCGACCTGGATGACGTGTTCGACCTGCAGGAACGCATCGCGCGTTCGATCACCGAGCAGCTGAAGATCGTGCTGCAGGGCAAGCAGGCCGAGCGTCTGGTCCATGCCGGCACCCGCAATCCCGAAGCCTATGCGCTGTATCTGAAAGCCACCGATACTTTCAATCGCCGCGATGGCGCGCATTTTGACGAAGCGCTGGCGCAGCTGCAGCAGGCCATCGCGCTGGACCCGGACTTCGCCCGGGCGTGGTCGCGCATGGCCACGCTGCAGGCGGTGCGCAGCAACTACCAGAGCGGCGATTTCAAGGCCTTCCTCGAAGCCACCGAACAGTCGGCGCGGCGTGCCCTGGCGCTCGATCCGTCGCTGGCCGAGCCCCATGCGGCGCTGGGTCTCACCTACGGCAACCAGCGTCAGTATCGCCAGCAGCGCGAGGAGTTTGCGCGCGCTTTCGCACTCGATCCCAACGACGTGACGGTGAACTTCTGGCACGCCGCCTCCTTGCTGGAAACCGGCTATCGCGAGCAGGCCAAGCAGGCGCTGGATCGCACGCTGGCAATCGACCCGCTGCTGCCCAACGCACTGCTCTGGCGCGCGCGCCTGCACATCGCCGATGGCGAGCTGGATGTCGCTACCGAACAACTGCGGCGCGCCGAGGAGGCTGGCCTTGTCTTCATCGGGCTTGGCACTTCGTCGCTGCACATGGCCCAAGGCGAGCGCAGCCGCGCCATCACGGCCCTCGCTGCGGCCATGCCGTACTTCGCACAGGACTTCCCCTCCCAGGCCTCGGACGTGTTTGCAAAGGCCTGTTTCCGCGATCCCGAAGCCAAGGCCGAAGCGATCCGACTGATCGATGCCTATCTCGCCACCCACCCCGACAACCTGCCGGGCGTCGTGTCCTACGTGCTTCGCCGATCCGGCGAGTACGAACGCGCTTTCACGCTGATGAGCGAGCGCATCTCCAACAACGAAGCGCTCAGCGTCTCCGGCCTGTTCACCGGGCTGGATCCCGATGCCATGCGATCACCGTCCTTTGGCGTGTTCATTGATCGTTCGGGGCTGGGCGCCTACTGGGACGAATTCGGGCCGCCGGATGGATGTCGTCGCGCCGACAACGGTGATTACCTCTGCGGCCAGCGTTGAACCGGCGACGCGCAGCGGCGGCGTGAAGTGCTCAGCCGCGGTTGCCGACCTTGATGAAGTCTAGGAACTCCGAACGCGTGCGCGCGTCCTCACGAAACGTCCCGAGCATCTGGCTGGTGACCATGCTGACGCCACGCTTGTGGATGCCGCGGGTGGTCATGCATTCGTGCGCGCCTTCGATGACCACGGCGACACCGCGCGGCTGGAGTACGTCCTCGATGCAGTGGGCAATCTGTGCGGTCATCTTCTCCTGCACCTGGAAGCGCCGTGCATAGGCCTCGACCACGCGCGCCAGCTTGGAAATGCCGACCACTCGGCAGGTCGGCAGGTAGCCGACGTGGGCGCGACCGATGATCGGCGCCATGTGGTGCTCGCAGTGGCTCTCGAACCGGATGTCGCGCAGCACGATCATCTCG
>JAGRJX010000345.1 GCA_020442545.1 Lysobacterales bacterium | reverse complement strand
CTAATGTCGAACTTTGATCTCCTTGACGGAGTAAGCCTGACGGCATTGGCTGCTCGCATTCCGACGCCATTCTTCGCTTATTCGGGATCGGCCATCTCCCGGCGCATCGAAGAGCTGAAGCGCGCGCTGCATGGTCTGGATGCGAGCATCCACTTTGCGGTCAAGGCCAATGGCAACCTGGCAATCCTTCGACGCATCGGCGAGGCGGGGCTGGGTGCTGACATCGTCTCCGCTGGCGAGTTGCAGCGCTGCCTGCGCGCAGGCATACCGGCAGCTCGCGTGGTGTTTTCCGGCGTCGGAAAGACCGCTGACGAAATGGTGGCCGCGCTGCGCTGCGGCGTGTCGCGCTTCAACGTCGAGTCTCACGAGGAACTGGCATTGCTGCACGCGGTCGCCGCGCGCGCCGGCGTGACCGCACACGCTTCGGTCCGGATCAATCCCGATGTCGACGCGCGCACGCACGAAAAGATCTCCACGGGCCGCGCCGAAAACAAGTTCGGCGTCAGCGTCGATGAGGCGCGTCGCTGGTTCGAGGATGCTGCCAGCCTGCCGCATCTCCGGCTGGACGGCGTGCATGTGCACATCGGTTCACAGCTGCTCGATCTGGAGCCGATCACGCTGGCGCTGAGACATCTGTCAGGCTTTGTCAACGCGCTGCTTGCTGCAGGGCATCGCATCGAGTGCATCAACGTGGGTGGTGGTCTGGGCGTTGCCTATCGCGACGACCAGCGCCCGCCTGCCATCGCCGATTACGTCGCCAGCATCCGTCAGGCGCTGGGCGGCTTTGAAGGCCGCATCCAGCTCGAGCCCGGGCGCTGGCTGCTGGCCGATGCAGGCGTGCTGGTCAGCCGGGTGGTACGGATCAAATGCGGTGAGCAGCGCCGTTTTCTGGTACTCGATGCGGCCATGAATGACCTGATGCGTCCTGCGCTCTATGATGCCTGGCATCGCATCACGCCGCTGGTGCCCGAGGATCGCCAGATGATGACCTGCGACGTGGTCGGCCCGGTCTGCGAAACCGGCGACACCTTCGCCCGCGACCGCCAGCTTCCTGAATGCAGGGCAGAGGAACTGGTGCGCATCGGCAGCGCCGGTGCGTATGCCGCGTCGATGTCGTCCACCTACAACACGCGCCCGCTGGCAGCAGAAGTGCTTCTGGAGCGCGGTCGCTACGCCATCGTACGCCGGCGCCAGTCGCTGGATGAACTGCTGGTCTGCGAACAGCCGGCAAACACTTGGGAGGCCCCATGACTTTACGACTACTGCTGCGCCTGCTGCCGGGCGTGATCGCGGTGCTGGGCACCGGCGTCGTGCTGGCGCAGCAGCGCCCGCCGCTGACCATCGATACCCATGTCGACATCCCGTTTCACTACATGCTCGACCCGCGTTTCGACGTGGGCCGCGACACACCGTTGAAGGTGGATCTGGGCAAGATGCAAAAAGGTGGCCTGGACGCTGCGTTTTTCATCATCTGGGTGCCGCAGGGCCCGCAGACGGCCGAAGGCTATGCCACCGCCGTCAACCAGGCCGAGCTCAAGTACGAAGCCATCGGACGCATGCTGATGCTGTATCCGGATCGCATCCGCATCGCGCGCTCGCCGGCGCAGCTTCGGGCCAACAAGCGGACCGGGCTGCTGTCCGCGATGATCGGCATCGAGAACGCACATTCACTTGGCCACGATCTGCATCGACTGGACGCCGCATTCGATCGCGGCGCGCGCTACGTCGGCCTGGTGCACGTCGGCAACAACGACCTGTGCAGCAGCTCGCAGCCCGACCTTGGGGCCGGCGAGCCAGCGATGAACTCTACCGCGGATCGTGGCATCACCGACTTCGGGCGCGAGGTGGTACGGCGGGCCAACGCGCTGGGCATGATGATCGACGTCTCGCACGCGTCCGACGCCTGCGTGCGCGAGGTGCTGAAGACCTCGACCGCACCGGTGATCGCCTCGCATTCCGGCGCACGCGCCATGCTCGACCACCCACGCAACCTTCCCGACGACCTGCTGCGGGCGATTGGCAAGGGTGGCGGGGTGATCCAGGCCGTGGCCTACAAGGAGTTCCTGAAAGACGATCCGCAGCGTCGCCAGGCCGAGGAAGCGTTGCAGCAGCGGATCGCCAAACGCCTCGGCCAGGCCGAGTACGACAGTGAAACCGATGACTACCTCAGCCTCTCCGAGGACGGCATGCGCGAGATCCAGGCGCAGTTCCCGCTGCCAACCGTCGACGACTACGTCGCGCAGATCCGCCACATGGTCGAGGTTGCCGGTATTGATCACGTTGGTATCGCTTCGGACTTTGACGGCGGTGGCGGTATCACCGGCTGGAATGACGCCTCGGAGACGGCGAACCTGACCGCTGCCCTGCACAAGGCCGGGTTCAGCAGCGAAGAGATCGCCAGGATATGGGGCGGCAACCTGCTGCGCGTCTGGAGCGAGGTGGAAGAGCATGCGCGTGCGCATTGAGTGGCTGTCGGCAAGTCGCCTGATCGCCGTGGCGCTGGCCGCCGTGGCCGGGCTTGCGTGGGCCGGGCCGGCAGCGACGGCGAAGGACGATGCTGCTGCCTGGGATGCCATCGTCGATGCCGTGGTCGAACGCTACGACCTGCCGGGCATCGCCGTTGGCATCATCGACCACGGTGAGGTCGTTCACGTCGCGGTACGCGGTGAACGCAGGGTGGGTTCGGGGCAGCGCATCGACCGCGACACGCTGTTCAAGATCGCCTCCAACAGCAAGGCGATGACCGCGACGCTGCTGGCGCGCCTGGTGCAGCAGGGCAGGATTCGCTGGGATGATCCGGTGCGCCGGCACCTGCCGCAGTTCGCCATGCACGATCCATGGGTCAGCGAACACATGCAGATCGGCGACCTGCTGGTGCATCGCAGCGGCCTGCCCGAAGGTGGCGGCGATCTGATGCTGTGGCCGATGCCGAACCACTTCAACCGCGCCGACATCATCAACGGCCTGCAATACATCAAGCCGGCCTACGATTTCCGTGCCGGCTATGCCTATGACAATCTGCTGTACGTCGTGGCCGGTGAAGCCGCAGCAGCGGCCGGCGGGCCCCCGTATGCGGAGCTGCTGCGTCGCGAGATCTTCGAGCCCCTGGGCATGCGACGCTGTCAGGCCGGCGAATGGCATCGTGCCAGTGTTGGCAACGTCGCCGTGCCGCATTACTGGCGTGAAGGGAAGGCCGTGGCCGACGTGCCCGTCAGCGATACCGTCGAACCCAGCACCATGGAAGCCGCCGGCGGCATCCGCTGCAGTCTCGGCGACATGCTGATCTGGGCACGCAACTGGCTGACGCCGGACACGGCACAACTTCGATGGCTCAACGCCGAGCAGCGGCGGATCGAATGGACGCCGTACACGCCGATGCCGATATCGGATCGGCGTCGCGCCTGGGATGGCACGCGCCTGTATGCCTACGGCTACGGCTGGCGCATAGCCGACATCGACGGCGAGCTGACGGTGTCGCATACCGGCACGCTGTCGGGCATGTACTCGGCCATGCTGCTGCTGCCCGACCGAAAGGCCGGTTTCGTCGTCCTCATCAACGCCGACGCCAGCGCCGCCCGCGAGGTGCTGATCCAGACACTGACCAACCGCTTCACGCAACCCGGCCAGCCGGCCAACGTCCGCTTCTACGCCGATGAGCTGGAAAAGGCTGCCGAACAGCATCGCGAGAGCCGCGTACCGGACACGTCGGATCGCCAGCCAGCCAGCGCAACGGAGTTGTCCACATGGCTCGGCATCTGGCGCTCGCCCTGGTTCGGCGATGTCACGCTTTGCGCGAAGCAGGATGCCGTGTGGTTTGCCTCGCAGAAGTCACCGATGCTGGAAGGATCGGTGATGCGTGTGAACAATCGCTACCTGGTGCAGTGGACGCGCGACCACGCCGAAGCCTGGCTGCAGTTCCCCGAAACCGTCGATGGCAGCCTGCGCATGGCCAAGGTCGATCCGGGTGCGGATTTCAGCTACGACTTCGAGGATCTCGCCTTCTCCCGGATAGCCGACTGTGCACAGGCCGCGGCTGCATCGCCATGAGCGATCGTTGGCGACTCGCGGGCTGGCTGCCGGCACTGATCCTGCTCATTGGCGGCGCCCTTCCTTCATCTGCTCCTATTGCTGTGGAGTCCACCATGGATCGCTATGACGGCAAGGTGCCCGGTGCTTCTTGGCTGGTCGTGAAAGACGGTCAGATACTGGCAATGCGCGCCACCGGGATGGCCGATCTGGAGGCTTCGGTTGCAGCGACAACGGCTACCAATTACCGGCTCGCCTCGATTTCCAAACAGTTCACGGCGGCGGCGATCCTGCTGCTGGTCGAGGACGGCAAACTGCGCCTTGACGACCGACTGCGCAGTTGGCTGCCGGAATTACCGCCGGCCACGGCCTCGATCAGCCTGCATCAGGTGCTTACCCACAGCAGCGGCCTGCTTGACTACGAAGAGCTGATGAACGATCAGGCCGACGCGCAGGTTTCCGACCAGGATGTTCTGGACATCCTGTCGCAGGCCAACCGGCTGTATTTCGAGCCAGGAAGCGGCTATCGGTACAGCAATTCCGGCTACGTGCTGCTGGGGCTGGTCATCGAACGTGCCTCCGGGCAACGACTGCCTGCGTATCTGAAGCAGCACATCTTCGGACCGCTGGGCATGCACGGCACGCTGCTTTACGAAGCATCACACGGACCGGAAGTCCCGCATCGTGCGTTTGGCTACAGCGACAGCGGCAACGGCTGGCAGCGCACCGACCAGAGCCCGACCAGCGCGACGCGTGGCGATGGCGGCATCTACTCCTCGGTCCGTGATCTCGCGCTGTGGAATGCAGCGCTCGACAACAACCGGTTGTTGAGCGCCAGCTCCCGCGAACTGGCCTCTGCGGAACATTCGAGGATTGTTGGCGAAGACTGGGATGGGTCGTACGGCTATGGCTGGCGACTGACCGGCGACACGCAGTGGCATTCCGGAGAAACCATCGGCTTCCGCAACGTCATCGTGCGCTGGCCGGCGCAGCGACTCACCGTGATCATTCTCAGCAACCGCAACGATCCCGAGCCATACGCGACGGCGCTGGCCGTTGGGCAGCGCGAACTCGATGCGGATCGTGATGCGGCGTTGCCCTAGAAACCGGCGAAGGCCGGGGAACTCCCGGCCTTCGCAAGTTGCATCAACGTGTGACGGACTACTTCGCGGCGAGCTGCCGCAACACGTAGTTCAGGATGCCGCCGTGCCTGAAGTATTCGACTTCCTTGGGCGTCAGCAGCAGCACACGGGCGGTGAAGGCGGTTTCCTTGCCACTGTCGTGCGTGGCGATGACCTCAACTTCACGCGCGGCACCGTCATTCATGCCGACAATGTCGAAGCTCTCGCTGCCGTCCAGGCCGAGAGATTGCGGATTGTTGCCCTCGGTGAACTGCAGCGGCAGCACGCCCAT
>JAGRJX010000062.1:17845-36918 GCA_020442545.1 Lysobacterales bacterium | reverse complement strand
GGCGCTGTGCCCGCCGAAGAAGTTCTTCGGCGCGGCCTGCAACATCGAAGAGGGTGGTTCGCTGACCATCATCGCCACCGCACCGGTTGAGACCGGTTCGCGGATGGACGAGGTCAGCTTCGAGGAGTTCAAGGGCACCGGCAACATGGAAGTGCACCTGGACCGCCGCATCGCCGAGAAGCGCGTCTACCCGGCAATCAACATCAACCGCAGCGGTACGCGCCGTGAAGAACTGCTGATCCCGGCCGACCTGCTGCAGAAGATCTGGATCCTCCGGAAACTGCTGCACCCGATGGACGAACTGGCGGCCATGGAGTTCCTCCTCGACAAGATGAAGAACACCAAGACCAACGACGAGTTCTTCGGCGCGATGAAGCGCTGAGGTCCCGGGAACGAAGATCAAGCACAACGCCGGCCCCGTGCCGGCGTTGTTGTCCTCGGGTTACCCGAAGCCGTCGCTGAACAGTTCAGTCCCGGACAGCGACTCGAACTCGGCGCGCACGGTGTGGCTGGTGGTCATGGCGACCAGGCACTGGTCGGCATCGTTGACCAGCGGACAGTTGAGCCAGCCAACGAATGCGCTGCCGGCGGTTGCCGCCGCATTGAGCGTCACCTGCGTGCCGTTGAAATACCCCTGATTGCAATCGCCACCGCAGGAACTACCAGCGGGGTTACTGATCACCACGCCATCGCCCGAGCCGCTTTTCTCGACGCTGAGCGTGAACTCGTCCTCGCCGATATTGGCATAGACCTCGTCAAAGCCGGCGTCGTAGAGGCCGCCGACTTCGCCCGGAGCACCCTGCGGGTTGGTCGATTCGTTGACCGGTGCCGACTGCATGTCGATATCGACGTCGGTTGACCAGACAAACGTATCGACAAGGCACATGTCCACGCCGTCGGATGACGGCAGCTGATGCGGATCATTACCAGCGATGTTGACGAAATCCGGCGTGCCGATGCTGTAACTGCCGGTCGGCCAGACCGTGCCGCCGTGCGTGTCGGCCGCCGTGCCGATCAGGTTGCACTTGCCGGCGAAGCTTCCCGCGAACCAGTCCGTTCCCAGCGTGCCCGTCACCAACGAATTCTAAACCCGCAGATTGCTTCCTGTGATACCGCGATTGACGAACGAGAAGCCGGCACCGCCATCGGGGTGACGGTTGTCCGCAATGGTCAGGTGCGAAAGCTCGAACACGCCGCCCACCGGGCCCACCGCCGCGTACATCTCATTGTCGATGAAGCCCACGCGGTTCAAACGTACGGTACTGTTTCGCCCGGTCACGAGCGCGACGGCCAACACGTTGGGTTCAATGTCATCGTACACGCTGCGTTCGATCAGCGTTCTCTGGATCTGCGCGAAGGAATCCACGACATGAACAACACTGCCGCGATGCACGCTGCCCTGAATCTCCGAGCAGCGCAGCCCACCCAGCGGGCAATCCGCGGTTCGATCCATGAACAGCTGTCCGCCATCCCTGACCAAAATCGCCGCACCCTCGCGGGAATGCACCTGACTGCCGTTGAAGTGGACGTTCTCCAGTATCGCCAGCCCACCGTCGACGTAAAGACTGCCGCCGTAGGCGGCAAGCAGCGCATCAAAGATGACCCGATTGGTGCGGCCCCTGGCGTGCAGCTGACCGTCAGCACCCACGTAAACACTGCCGCCTCCCCACGCACTGACAGGTCCGAGTGGTCCCGCCCCGATGATTCGCATGCCGTCGAGCAACTCGACAAAGCAACCCGCTCCCACATCGACATTGCCGCCATTGAACTCTGTCCGGTTCATGGACAGCGTACCGGCGATCTGGACGTTGCTGTTGCTCCCGGAGCAGGAGATGCCGCCACCGTTCGACGACGTTCGATAGTTGTTCTCGACCACGCTGCTGCCATCGATGCTGACGAACGCGTTGGCACCCACCTGGATGCCGCCGTTGCTGTTCGCCACTGCGACGTTCTCCATCATCACCACGGCACCGGCGCTGGCGACCACCGCGTACTGATCGCTGTTGTCGAGCAGCAGGTTGCGCAGCGTGACCTCGGAGCTGGCTTCGGAGGTGACACCGATATCGAAGATCGCGCTGGCGGTGTCGCCAATCCGGGTAATGCCATCGACAGCAGCCGAACAGTCCGGATAGCCACCCGTCAGCGTCAGCGCACCGCCGCCGCTGGCCGTCCAGTTCTGCAGGACGTAGGACCCATCGCCGTTACCGGTGTAACTCACCGTGCGGGTCAGTCGAATCTCATCGGTGGGCTCGCCATTCAAGGCGGCAAGCAGCAAGTCTTGATCCAACGAACCCTGAGCGCCCACACCGGTGCATGCAGGCGAACTTCCGACCCAGATGACGGCTGCACGTGAGGGAAGGCTGGACACCAGCGATACCAGCAAAGAAACAAGGATCAGAATCCGCATGGAAAAGCACTCCTTTGGGGTGGACTACTCTTCCATTCGCAATTTTCAGGGATTTGGCGACAGCGGCGTCGCAACTGAGGCTGGCCGCACGCTCATGCCCAGTCCAGAATGCGTGCATGAACATCGCAATCCACGAAATCTCCGCCGACACGTTCGCCAACCTCGGCGACGGCACCATCGACATCGCACGGGCCGACGGTAGCCGGCTGTCGCTGCGGCTGCATGGTGTGTCACCGTTGGGCGCGCACGGACCGCGTCCCGTGCCGCCGTTTTCGGCAATACTGATCGCTCCCGACGGCACGCAACTCGCGCAGGGCGTGTATGCGCTGGAGCATCCAACGCTGGGGCAACTGGAGCTGTTCCTGGTGCCGATCGCGCCGAAGGACGGCCAGCCGGCCTACGAGATCGTCTTCAACTAGCCGGACAGTCAATCGGCGACGACGACCAGCGCAGGAAGCGGTAGGCACCGCGATCCTCGACGAAGTTGAAGCCCAGTCGCCGATAGAGGCGGTTGGCCGGGTTGTTCGGCTCGACGTGCAGCGTGACTGAACGACGAGCCGTCTCCGCCAGCGCCAGCAGCGCACCGACCAGTGCCGCACCCACACCCTGGCCACGTTGTTCCGGCAACAGGGCGATGTCCATCAAACGGTATTCCGACGGACTCTCGAACACATAGACGCGGCCGCAGGGCACACCAGCGCACTCGATCACCCAGAACCCGGCCTCGGCGTAATGCATCCGGTAGTGCTGGCGCTGCAGATGAAACTGTTCGTCGAGAAAGCCCGCCTTGTCCGAGTCACTCCACGGCACGGCGGCCAGCTCATCTTCGCGGGAGCTGGCATAGAGCCGCGAAAGGAAGGCGATATCTGCATCGCCGGCATCCTCGTCGCGAAGCCGCCATCCTTCCGGCAGTGCGGCGCGAAGTGCCGCCGCGACCGACAGCAGTGTCCCGGTCATTCAGCCAAGGTCATTGAACCAGGCAACCAGCCGGTCATCCGCCGAAGGCTGCAGAAACAGCGCCACCTCGCCATTTGGACCGGACAGCGTGTGCGTCCCTTCGCCCAACGCCGCACAGGCCTCACCACGAAAACACAGACGATAGCTGCGCGAGCGCGGCGTCAGGCGCTGCTGGTCGATGGCATCCAGCAGCAGCTCGCCGCCACAGACGCTGCGGTAGCGCTGGCCGACTACGTAGCTGCCGGTACCCGTCGTCAGCCTGCCGAGGCTGCGTGCCGGTGCCGAACGGCTGCCCAGCATGGCTGCAGCGGCGGTCGCTGCTCCCAGAAAAGCGCGACGCTGCATGATCAGCTCCTCGACGGATACAGACCCACCAGCGCGATGATGAAGTTCATCGCGAGGAAAGGCTGCATGTTGTTGTGGGCCTGACTGCCACCAGCCGCAGACAGGGCCGCCATTCCGGTCATCCCGGACGGATCGGCATAGGCACTGCCGCCAACACTTCGTGCAAAGCTGTTGGCCGTACCTCCAGGGCTGGTCACGCCCGGCGTTTCACCCTGATTGGGACTCGCACGCAATGAATGATCGTGCGACGGCAGCTGTGCTTCCGTCAGCGCCACCGACTCGACGCCAGTGCGTTCGCCAAGGCGCCGTGCGGTCAACCCCGGCCCGCGCCCGGGATGCATTGGCGCCCTGCCCTGCAGGTCTGGCAGGGCTGTGGTGCTTCGCCCATCACCGCCGTAGGTGGTGCCAATCAGCGAAAACAGCGCGGTGTTCTGCGAGATCGGCAGCAGCTGGCCGTCGCACAAGGCCCACCCAGCCGGAGCAAAGTTGCCGGCAAAAATCCGGATCTCGGCAATGAACGGTTCGGACATGGTGCTCTCCTCAGTGCCGCGAGGGGTAGATGCCCACCAGGGCGATGATGAAGTTCACGCACAAGGCCGGCATCAGGTTGGTGTGCGATCGTGAGCCCCCGGTCCGCGAAATCGCCTGGGCATTCATGTCCACCGAGGGCGGCTCGTTGATGTAGAGATCAACCGTCGATGATCGTGCCGGCAGGTTGCCTCCCGGGTTGGGTGTATCGGCCAACTGGGTCGACGCCTGCGCGGGGTGGCTGTGCGACGGCATCTGGTTGACCGTCAGGGTGACGCCCTCCACGCCCGCATGAGCGCCCAGTCGCCGTGGAGACAGGCCGGGCCCGGTTCCGGCATGCAGCGGGATTCGACCGCGCAGGTCCGGCAGCCCGAAAGTGGTGCGACCGTCACCGCCATAAATGGTACCGAGCAGCGAGAACAGCGCATCGTTCTGCGACACCGCCAGCAGCTGGCCGTCACAGAACGCCCAGCCACGTGGCGCGAAGTTGCCGGCGAACATGCGGATTTCACCAACGAAGGGTTCGGACATGTCGCCTCCTCAGTTCCGGCTCGGGAACAAGCCCTGCAGCGCGATGCAGAAATTCAGTGCCAGCCAGGGTTGCATGTTGTCATGGGCCTGACTGCCGCCCATGCCGCCAACGCTGCCGGCGGCGGCAGGCGCCGGCGCTGCCGGTGCGGCATAGACCTCGTTCGGCGCCGAGTCCGCGAACACCTTTCCGGTCGGGCTCGGCCCCGGATTGACCGGCGTGCCGGTGGCAGCGGCCATCGTGTGCGCGTGTTGCGGCATTTCGTCGAGCGTGAGAGTGTGGGTTTCCTCGCCGGACTTCTGTCCTTCGGCATGCAAGGCGTCGACATGGATTGGCACCCGCCCGCGCAGGTCCGGCAGCGCGAAGCTGGTTCGCCCATCACCGCCGTAGGTGGTGCCCAGCAGCGAATACAGCGACTGGTGCTGGTTGATCGGCAGGATCTGCCCATCGCAGAACGCCCAGCCACGTGGCGCGAAGTTGAAGCCGACCATGCGGATTTCGGCGAGAAACGGTTCGGACATGTGAATCCCTCCTGTGCCGCTCAGGGCAGCGGATTGCCGGGTGTGCTGCAGGTACCGCCCTGCAGGATGCCGTTGTTGCTGGGACTGACGGAATTGATCGGCGTGTTGCCGTTGCCATTCCATGTGGCCACGGCATCGGTCACGAATCCCTGCAGCAGCACCGTGGAATTGGCGGCATTGCTGCGCTCGCGGAAGGCCGCGATGGCGACGGCGCTGGTGCTGTTGTTGACCACGTTGGCGCAGATGGTGTTCGCATCGTTGGCCTGCACCTGAATATCGTAGGCGCTTGTAGCGTCAACTGTGCTTGAGTTGTTGGTTACCGTCGCATCGAGTCGTCCGGCCGTGCAGCCAGTGCCACAGGCAGCGCCTGCCTTGAGCCGGGCCATCGTGCGGATCGCCGTATCGGAGCCAATGTTCGAAACCACGTTGTTGTTGATCTGCACGGTGCCCTGCGAGTTCTCGTTGGTGACCACATTGATGCCGAAACCGCTGGTGCCCGCTCCGCCCGCCTGGATGCTGGGGTTGTTGTTGATCCGCCCTTCAATCACGGCGTTGTTGTCGGCAAACACGTTCACTGCCGAACCGCCGCGGCTGTTGATCAGCGGATTGCCGATCACGTTGAAGTCGAGTCCGGCGTTGTCGCTGGCAGCAAGGTCCATGCCGATGCCAATGCCGGACTCGCGGTCGAAGGTGCTGCCGGTGATGTCCACGCCGACGGTCGAAGAGCCTTGCGCCAGCACCTGCAGGCCGTTGCTGCGATTGCGGCGGAAGGCGCTGTCGACGACATCCACCGTCGCCGTTGACGACCCCATGAAGTTCAGCTCCAGACCATCGGCACCCACAGCGGATGACTGCGTGTCGCTGAAGGTCGAGTTGATCACCGACAGGATCAGGTTCGGCGAATTGGTGTTGGTGATGTAGGCGGCGCGCTCCGACGGGAAGGCGATGCTGCTGTTGCTGATCGCCGAGGTGCCGCTCAGGCCGAACACCTGCAGGCAACCTTCATTGACCTCGTCGCCACAGTTGCGGATGTCGCTGTTCTCCAGCGTCAGGCCGCTGACGTTCACGCCATTGATGCCGATCTGCCCGCTGCCATCGAGGTCGGTGTTGTCGAGCACGATGGCCGAGACGCCGTTCAGGTGAACACCGGCATTGCAGCTGGTATTGGCGAGGCCGTTGCAGCTGGCGTCGTTGTCCGTGGTGGCGACGTTGTTCAGGTCGATGTTGCGCAGCGTGACGTTGCTGGCGTTGGTGATCGAGATGCCGCGCTCGCTGATGTTCTGGATCGTGCCGCCGCTGCCGTCGGTGCCGTTGGGACCGTCACCGGTGACGGTGAAGGCGCCGACGTTGCCGGTGTTGTCGAGGATGATGCCGTGGGTGGCGTTAAAGCTCCTTACCTGCCTCATCGTAATGCCGGCGGCGCCAATCGTGGTGTTCTGCACGTCGATCGCGGTACCGCCGAAGTTGGTGAAATTGCCGGTTGTGCTGCTTCCAAGGCTGATCACGCCGGCATTGGCGGCGCGCAGGGCCGCCGTGTCGGTACTGCTCATGAACTCTACGTTCGGGAAGCTGTAGCTGCCGGTGTTGTCCTGCAGCCGAATGCCGCCACCGGATTCGCCCATATCGTCAAGGTCCAGGCGCAGCGGCTGGCCGAAACTGACCCCACCCGGTGCGGCACTGTTGGTGATCTCGATGACCGGCACGCCGGAGCCCAGTGCGCCATTGGCGCGGAATCCGCCGATGCCAGGCGAGCCGGAAAGCGTCACCCCATCGGCATCCAGGATACGTGCATTCAGGGTGACGGCATCCATGTTGTCGGCGAGATTGATGTTGCCTCCACCGGTGAACTCGTAAGCCGTGCCCTGTACGGGAGTCGCATTCGAGCCAACGGCGGTGGTGCCAGAAAAACTGATTGTAGCCCCGACGTTGTTCAGCAGACGGACCTGCACATTGCTGGAGGCCGTATCGGGCCGGAAGATCTTGTTGGCTCCGCTTAGCGTGATGGTACCGCCGCTGCGTCCGGATACCCGCAAACCGTTGGCACCGCTGCCGGCGCTGCAGCTGGCGGTGCAGTTCATGTTGCCGCTCAAGGCAACGTCGCCGCTGCCCGGCCCGCTGATCGAAACCAGGGTTCCCGCCGAAGTCTTGGCGATGCTGCCGGCATAGGTCACGGTGCCCAATGTACCGCTCGCCAGAAAGGCGGTGCCGGTGCTGCCCGCAATCGAGCCACTGCCCAGAGCGACCGTGCCGGCAATGGCATCCAGACGAATGCCCTGGGCCGCGCTGCTGGCGCTGCTGACCGAGTCGAAGCCTGATCCCGCCATCGAACCACTGCTGAGGTCCAGCGCCTGACCGGTGCCCGACACGAGCATCTGATCGACGGTCAGTGTGCCGACGCTGGCGCCGACGACACCCTTGCCGGTGCCGGTGTCACCAATGTTGAAGCCGCGCAGCGTGTTGTTGCTGGCCAGCGTCAAGGCTGTGGCGTTACTGGCCGTCCAGTTCGGACGTGCTCCGCCGGTGGCGGGGAACGGATCGCTGAACGGCGGAAGGGTGATGCCGGTGAGCGCGGCGAGGCTGGGCGTTGCGCCCTGACCAAACAGTTGCTGCCCGGCGAGCAGGGCCAGGCTACCGCTGTGGCTGCCGCTGTAGAGGAAGATGGCCTCGTTCGCGGCCGGACCAGCGGCCGTACCGTTGGCGGCATTGAGCGCGCCAATGCTGTTGAACGGCGTGGCGAGACGACCGTCGCCAGCGCCGGCTGCGGGATTGACGAACCAGACCATGCCGCTGACGGACAGGTTGACCGTCGCGCTGGCACACGCAGCACTGCTGTCGCAAACCTCGTAGATGAAGCTGTCCGCGCCTTCGTAACCTGCCGGCGGGTTGTAGCTGAAGCTGCCCGTTGTGGTGTTGATGGACAGATTGCCACCTTGGACGGTGGCGGTCGGAACCGTGCCACCGATGGACACGCTGCCGCCTTCCGGATCGCTGGCACCGGCCAGCAGGTCGCTGCCGCCGTCCGGCACCTGGATACGCACGTTGCCGGTGACGCTGAACGGCCCGGGCGCCGTCACCACAGGCGCGTCGTTGACCGGATTGATGGTGATATTGACAGTGGCGATATTCGAGTCGGCGACGCCGTCATTGGCGCGGTAGGTGAAACTGTCGCTACCGTTGTAGTTGAGGTCAGGCGTGTAGGTGTAGCTGCCATTGGCGTTCAGGCTAAGGGTGCCGTTGCTGGGATTGGTATCGAGCACCGCGGTCAGGGAATCGCCATCGGCGTCAAGGTCGTTGGCCAGCACACCGGACGCCGGAACGTTGGCCACCGTATCCTCGTCCACGACGAGGCCGTTGTCGAAAGCCACCGGCGGGTCGTTGACGCAGGTGACCGTGACCGACACCGTCGCTGTGCTGCCGCCTGGTGACAGCGCGTAGCTGAAGGTGTCCGGCGAGCTTCCTGGTGGATTGTTGCAGTAGTCGGCGCCGGGGGTGTAGCTGATGCCGGTGCCGCCACCCGCGATGGCCGTCACGCCATTGGCCGGCTGCGTCACCGAGCCAATGCTGAGGCCCGCACTATCTGGATCATCATCATTGAACAGGACATCGAGAACCGTTGCACCGCTGTCCTCAGGCACGCCGAACAGATCGTCGACGGCGGCCGGCGGATCGCTGACCGGCATGACGGTAATGCTGACCGTTGCGGTGCCGGAATCCACAGCTCCGTCGTTGGCACGGTAGCTGAAGCTGTCGCTGCCGTTGAAGTCCGGAGCCGGGGTGTAGCTGAAGCTGCCGTCGGCGTTCAGGGTCAAAGATCCGTTGGCCGCCGCGCTCGCCAGCACGGCACTGAGGACGGCACCACTGTCCACATCGGTGTCGTTGGACAGCACGCCCGCGGCCGGCACATTGAGCGGCGTGTCTTCGTCGGTGCTGTAGCTGTCGTCAATGGCCACCGGCGCATCGTTGACGCCGGTGACGGTGATCGTGACCGTCGCCGTATCGCTGTCGCCGCCCGCATCCTCGATGGTGTAAGTGAAGGAATCCGACGCATCTTCGGCAACCGCCAGCGCCTGCAATCCGGCGGAACCGCTCGGGTCGTAGCTGAAGCTGCCGTCGCCATTCGCGGACACCATAGCGCCCTGTGCGCTCACGGCGTCGAAGGCGGTGACGGTCAGCGCGTCGCCTTCCGGGTCGGTATCGTTGGCGAGCAGGCCCGGCGCAACGCCATTGAGTGATGAGTCCTCGTCGGTGATGAAGGTGTCGTCAACCGCCGTGGGACCGTCGTTGACCGGGCCTACGGTGATGGTGACGGTTGCGATGTTCGAGTCAACGCTGCCGTCGCTGACGTGGTAGCTGAAGCTGTCGCTGCCGCTGAAATTCAGGTCCGGCGTGTAGCCGAAGCTGCCGTCGGCGTTCAGCGTCAGCGTGCCGTTGCTGGCGCTGGTATCGAGCACGGCACTCGGAGAGTCGCCATCGGGATCACTGTCGTTGCCGAGCACGCCCGGCGCTGGCACGTTCAACGTGGTGTCCTCGTCGGTGGAGAACGTGTCTGCCACCGCGATCGGGGCGTCATTGACCGGGTTGACGGTGATGGTCACGGTGGCGACGTTCGAATCAGCAACGCCGTCGTTGGCGTGGTAGCTGAAGCTGTCGCTGCCGTTGAAGTCGGCGTTTGGCGTGTAGCTGAAGCTGCCGTCGGCGTTCAGGGTCAGCGAGCCGCTGCCGACGTTGGTGTCGAGCACGGCGGTCAGCGGGTCGCCGTCCGGATCACTGTCGTTGGCCAGTACGCCCAATGCCGGCACAGAGAGCACCGCGTCTTCGTTGGTGCTGTAGCTGTCGCCCACGGCCAGCGGGTCGTCGTTCACCAGCGCCACCGCGATGCTGACGGTGACGCTGGCCGAGTCCAGCGTGCCGTCACTGGCGTGATAGCTGAAGCTGTCCATGCCGTTGTAGCCGGGGTCCGGCGTGTAGCCGAAGCTGCCGTCGGCGTTCAAGGTCAGCGTGCCGTTGCTGACGCTGGAATCGAGCACGGCACTCAGAGTGTCGCCGTCGGGGTCGCTGTCATTGCCGAGCACGCCGGGCGTGGCGATGTTCAGCGCGGTGTCTTCATCGGTGCTGTAGTTGTCGGCGGCGGCGAGCGGCGCTTCGTTGATGTCGTTGACGTTGATGGTAATCGTGGCGCTGCTGCTGGCCACCGGCGTTCCGTTGTCGGTGACGCTGACGATTAGCGCGTAGCTGGTGCTGGTCTCGAAATCCAGCGAGCTGTTGTCGGCCACGCTCACCACGCCGCTGTTGACGTCGACGGCGAAGACGCCGGCACCGTTGCCGGCGGTGATGGCAAAGGCCAGCGTGTCGCCGGCATCGGGGTCGCTGGCGACCACGGTGCCGACAGCAGTGGCATTGGTGGCGTCCTCGTCCACGCTGAAGCCCTGGTCGGCGATGGTCGGCGTGCGGTTGGTGCTCTCGGCATCGCTGAGGTCGATGCGGAAAAACACGCTGCCGCCTTCGCGACGGGCGAAGCCGGCAACGATGTCGATCGGCATTTCGCCGCTGGTCGCATCGCCGGCAGGGTCGCTGGCATTGGGTGCTTCCCCGGTCCAGTCACCGAGATTGCCATCGGCGATGAAGTTGGCGGCCCAGGCAACGCCAACAAAGGTCAGCGAGCCACAGAGCATGAACACCGACAGCAGGCCACGGTGACGGCGCGCGCCCCACAGCAGCAGCAGGGCCATCGCCACGGAAAGGCCGATCAGGCTGCCGCGCGACAGTGTGGGAATCAGCGCTGGCGCTTCGGTCGGGGGAGGCAATGGCGCACTCCCGAGACCGGCCACGGAGAATGGACCCAGCAGGTCGGCGCCGGTCGCGCTTTCCGACAGCATCGCAATGCGCCAGGTCGATCCGGGAGTGGGCACATCGGCGTAGGCCATGGCCAGTTCGATGGCATCGGCACCGCCCATGCCGCCATTCAGCGCGACCGGATAGCCACCACCGAGCGCTATCGGCGGCGCAAAGGTGGCACCGGTGCATTCACTGCGACTGACGCTGGCAACCTGCGGCGGCAGCCCGCTGACACCTGCATCAAGGCGAAGCTCAACGCCGGAGACGCTGCCCGCCACACTGCTCACCGTGCAGCCGGTGGCCGGGTTGTTGTCGCTGTCGATCAGTACGGCATGCTAAAAGCTCTGCGCCAGCACCGGCTGCATCAGGACGGACAGCGACAGCATTGCAGCGGAAGCGAGCAAACGCCGGTTCCGCCTGGAATTGAAATCGGACATCCTGCCCCCCGGCAACAGAAGGCACCCTCGATCACGAGGGCGCAATGTAGGCAGTCTACACTGCGGTGCTGGTCGAAGCAGCCGTATGCGAAAGTCGCCGCGCCGACGGATCGCAAGCGGCGGGAGTACAGGCGGCCACGGCTTTGGCATCATTGTGGACGCGGTCTTCACCGACCATGTCTCATCTCCGACAACCGACTGAAGGCTTGCATGCACGGTCACGGCGCTCTCGAAATCATCCTGGTCTTCCTGCTCGCCGCCGTGCTGGCGGTGCCGCTGTTCCGCAAGCTGGGCCTGGGTGCGGTGCTGGGCTATCTCTGCGCCGGCGTGGTGATCGGGCCACAGGCACTGGGCCTGGTCGCCGATGCCGAGCAGACCATGACGGTCTCCGAGTTCGGCGTGGTGCTGATGCTGTTCATCATCGGCCTCGAGCTCAGTCCGGCACGCCTGTGGGTGATGCGCCGACTGGTTTTCGCCGAGGGCGCACTGCAGGTGGGTCTGAGTGCCCTGCTGATCGGCGGTGTACTGCTCTGGCTTGACTTCGACTGGCGTCCCGCGCTGATTGTGGCGCTGGGGCTGGCGCTGTCTTCCACGGCCGTCGGCCTGCAGCTGCTGGCCGAGCGCAAGGAGATGACCGCCGCTCACGGCCGCCTCGGCTTCGGCATTCTGCTGTTCCAGGATCTGGCCGCCATCCCGCTGCTGGCGGCGATTCCGCTGATTGGCGTCAGCGGCGCGGCCAACGAAGGCGATGCCGGCACCGGCGCGCTGCGCGCGCTGCTTGCAATCGCGGCGCTGGTGGTTGGTGGTCGCTTCCTGCTGCGGCCGGTATTCCGTGTCGTCGCGCGCAGTGGCGCGGTGGAGGTGTTCACCGCCACCGCGCTGCTGGTCGTCGTGGCCAGCGCCTGGCTGATGCAGCTGGCCGGACTGTCCATGGGGCTCGGCGCCTTTCTTGCCGGCCTGCTGCTGGCCGATTCCGAATTTCGACACGAGCTGGAATCGCACATCGATCCTTTCCGCGGCCTCCTCCTCGGCCTGTTCTTCATCGGCGTCGGCATGAGTATCGACCTGCACCTGCTGCTCGCCAAGCCATTGCCGGTGATCGCAGCGGTTGCCGCGCTGCTGCTGCTGAAATCGCTGGTGCTGCTGCTGGCGGCACGCTTTTCGCGCCTCTCGCTACGGAGTGCGCTGCTGCTGGCCGGCTCGCTGTCGATGGGCGGCGAGTTCGGCTTTGTGGTCTTTGCCGAGGCGGTCAAGGCCGGCCTGATCGAGACCGCACTGCGCAATCAGCTCAACCTGGTGGTCGGCATCTCGATGGCGATGACGCCGTTGGTGATCTTCGCGATTGATCGCCTGATTCGCGAAACCCGGACACAGGAGGATCGACCCGCCGATGTCATCGACCAGGCGCATCCCGAGGTAATCATCGCCGGTTTCGGCCGCGTCGGACAGATCGTCGCGCGCATGTTGCGCGCCAATGGCATCCCGTTCACTGCACTGGAGCACAGTGCCGAACAGGTCGACGTGTCGCGCCGTTTTGGCAGCAAGATCTACTACGGCGACCCGTCACGCCCCGAGCTCTTGCGGGCGGCACGCGCCGACCGCGCCAAGGTTTTCGTGCTGGCTACCGACGACCCGGAGACCAACATCCGTACCGCACGACTGGTACGCCGGCTGTATCCGCAGCTGCGCATCGTGGCCCGCGTGCGCAATCGCCAGCACGCCTTCCGACTGATGGACATGAACGTGGAATCGGTGGTGCGCGAGACCTTTTTCTCCAGCCTGTTCATGGCCAGGGAGGTGCTGAAATCGCTGGGCATGCCGGAACAGGTTGCCAGCGAGCGCAGCCGGGTATTTGCCGAACATGACCGCGCACTCATGGCCCAGCAGCATCTGGTCTACGATGATGAGGCCGCACTGATCGCCACGTCACGCGAGGCCTTCAACGACCTCGATCGCCTGTTCGCAGCTGACGAAAGCGAGACCACCGAAGGACCGGCGCCGGACGACAGCGACAGTCAGTCGCCCTGACTGCCGTCGGGCCTGAGATAACGCGCCAGAGCCGGCTGCGCGCGCGGCTCGAACAGCTGGGCGATGTCGACAAAGCCGCGCATCACCGCGATGTCGTGGGCGCTGCGCCCCAGCGTGTCGCGCAGCGCCGGACGTGCACCGGCCGACAGCAGGCGCGTCACCACGCGACTCAGGCCATGCAACGCGGCCAGATGCAGCGGGCCGTAGCCACGGCGATCCTGCACGGAGAGGTCGACGCCGAACCCCAGCAGCCGCTCCAGCGCGGCCAGGACCGCGTCTTCGTCCACCCGGGTGCCGGCGTCGAGACGCGCACCGAGCAGCAGCAGCAATACGCTCTGCCCGCTGCGATTGATTGCATCCACGTCGGCGCCGGCGTTGAGCAGGCGTTGCAGCAGGTCGGCACCGTCTGAAGATCGGCCGTGCGCTGCCACGTACTGGGCAGCCGCCAGCAACGCCGCATTACCTGCATCGTCGCTGCGACCGATATCAGCACCGGCACTGAGCAGACGATCAACCAGGTCGGCATGGCCGAGAGCCGCAGCCACCATGAGCGGCGTCACGCCACCGGGCAGCGCCTGGTCAATCCGCGCGCCGCCGTCAATCAGGGTCGAAACAACCGCCGCGTGGCCCATGCTGACTGCGGCGCTCAGTGCGGTGGCACCGGTCAGCGCGGGCAGTGCCGGATCGGCACCCCGCGCCAGAAGCAGATCGACCACATCGAGACGGCCGCTGCCTGCCGCTCGCAGCAGTGCACTGCAGCCCTGGGCGTCGACCGCATTGAGTGGAAGGCCCAGGTCGAGCAGCCGCTCCACCGCGTCACGATCTCCGACCGCTGCCGCCGCGCAGAGGTCCGCAGGCTGCAGGCTTCGACGCGCGGGTCGCCACCGGCTCCAGCTCAGCCAGCGCGAAAGCTCGCGGCGACCGCTGGCCAGGGCGACACCCTGCGCGGTCTGGCCGTCGGCTGAGCGCGCCTCCGGGCTGGCGCCGTGCCGTATCAGCAGGCGCACCGCCGGCTCCAGGCCGATGCAGCAGGCAAGCTGCAGCGCCGTGTTTCCGGTCCGGTCGCGCTGCTCCGGGTCCACGCCCATCAGCAACAGGCGCTCCAGCAGACGCAGCCAACCCTGACGCAGGCTCTGGATCAGCACTGGCTCCTGGTCGCCGTGACGGCCGTGGACGTCGGCACCGTGATCGACCAGCAGCAGCGCCAGCGCCTCGGCGGCTCGGGAAGAATGCTCGGCCTGCAGGGTGGCGTGCAGGTAGCGAGCCAATCCGCCGGCACCGCTGACGCTGAGATTCTGCGCCAGCAGCGCCTGCAGCGCGCCGGCGGCTGCATGGCCCTGCCCGAGCAGCGCGAAGGCGAACGTGCTGCCGCCGATATCGCGCCAGGCTTCGTCGATCAGACCATGACGCTGCAGCCAGCGCAGGCCCGCAAGACCATGCTCGCCTGTCGCCAGGGCCATGCCCAGGGTGAAGGCCTGCTCGGACGGCAGGCTCTCGCGGTCAATGGCGGCACCGGCATCATCGAATCGGCGTTCGCGCAGCAGTCGCAGGAGGCGATCCGGCAGCGGCAGCAGGGCATCAGCCTCATCATCATCCAGCATGACGCTGGCGGGCAGCTGATAACTCGGGTCAAGGGTGGCAACCAGCGCCCAGCGGCCCGTGGCCAGCACCTGCTCCAGCGGAGTACGCCCGTCGCTCCCGACGTGTTCCGGGTCGACCCCCATGCGCAGCAGGGCACGCAGCGTGGCGACGGTAGCGCGACGTGACCGACAGGCAATGTTGAGCGCATTGCAGCCGGCTTCATCAAGGACCATTGCGTCAGCCCCGGCTGCCGCCAGTTGCTCGATCACCGGATCGGCGCCGGCCCGCGCGGCCTCGTGCAGCGCGGCGATGCCGCGTTCGTCGCGCGCGTCGAGGTCGGCACCGGCCTCGATCAGCATCGCCGCCACGTCTGCGTTGCCGGACAGTGCGGCGGCGTGCAGTGCCGTCCGGCCGAAGCGACCCGTCGCGTTAACCCCCGCCTTGTGTCGAAGCAGCAGCCGGACCCCGGTCGGATCGTCGTCACCCGAGGCGGCGGCGAGCAGTGGCGGATGACAGCCATCGGGGCTCGCGGACGCCGCGTTTTCGAGCAGGAATCGTGCCAGACGCCAGTTGCTGCAGCTGCAGGCCATGCCAAGCGGCGTAAGCCCGCTGCCGTTGGACGCATCGACGTCGGCGCCGCCGTCCAGCAACAGTGCGGCCACGCCGGGGTCGCTGCTGCGCGCGGCGTGGTGCAGCGGGGTATTCCCTTCGCTATCGGCGTCGCGCGGGTCGGCACCGTTGGCGAGCAGCGTCATCACCGCTTCGACGCGGCCCTGATAGCTGTCGCGCGTGGCGACCAGCAGGGCCGTGAGGCCCCCGTGGACGGCATCGACCGGCACGCCGCGGGCAATCAACTGGCGCATTGGTCTCAAGTCACTGAGTAGCGTCGACAGCATCAGCAGCGTGCGCTGGTCGGTCTGATCCGGTCCCGGAATCGCAAGCAGATCGGCACCCTGTTCGATGCAGGCCAGCGCGTCGTCTGGCCGGGCCTGGCGCAGGGCATCGTAAAGCGCGGATGTGGCGTCCGCCTCGGCGGTCACGGGCTGCGTCACCGGAACTGGAGTCGGTGTCGGGCGCGCAGCCGCTGGCGCCGCGCGACGCACACCGCAAAGGCGGGCGAAAAGCCGCTGGTAGCAGACGGCAGCCAGCAGGGCACCGCCGAACCACGGCAGCGGACGCACGCTGAACAGCCAGAGCAGCGGCCCCAGCGCCAGCAAGACCAGCATCACGGCGGCAGGAAGCAGGCCGCTGTAGGGCAGTTCCGCTGACCGGGAGCCGGACAGTGTCGAGGCGGCGCCAGCCAGCCGCCGCGCGCGCAAGCGCAGTCCGGACCAGCCGGCGTCGGCCACGACCCTGCCGTGATCGTCAGCCAACCACGGCAGCAGCAGCAGCGGCCAGCGCGGCCATAGCAGAAGCCACGCGGCAGTCAGCGCCGCACCCAACAGCAGTGCCCAGCCGAGCCCGCCGTCCTGCAGAAGCTGCTGCAACGGCAGGGCCGCCAACATCAGCAGCAAGGCCGTGTGCAGAAGGAACAGTCCGAGGAACGGCGGCAGCGTCGCGCGAAGGCCGCCGTTGTCGGGGATCGCCTGCCGGCCATTCAAGCCGAGAGTCGCGCCCGCCAGCACTGGCTGCATCAGGAGCCACCCCAGCGGAGAAAGCCAGTGCGGCAGCAGCGGAAGAGTGGCCGCCGCCGTCACCGCGGCCAGCGCGACCAGCAGCGCCGGCAGGCGAGAATCCGGCGGGCGCTCCGGTGTTGCGCCGCCGTCAGCCGGCCCGGTCGTCGTCATGCTCACGCGGCAAATCAGGGACGCCGTTCAGGTCGCGCGGCGACTGCAGATGAAAACCGGCGGTATCAAGATTGCGCCGCACCAAGGCCGGGTCTTCCTGGGCCAGACGACGTCCCGTTTCGAGCGCGAAGCTGAAACTGAACTCGAGCGGCTCGATCGCTTGCCGTAGCGGCGCAGGAACGCGACCGAAATCGTCGCGCTCGCCAAGGTAGAGGTAGGTGTCGGGACGACGCCGGCTGCGATAGATGAAGACCTGCATGTGGATCCGGAGTGGCTCGGCAATGGGGCACCAGCGCCGCATTGTGCCAGTCGGGACGCAGGCTGCGCGATGCAGGGCCCGACTCCCGGCTGAACGCGCCCCGCGCCGAACCACCCGCAGGCGCGATCCGGACGCATCGCGAAGACCCGATCGTGATGCGCCAGGCCGGCCCCGGGCTCCCCGGAAGGTGGGGCCGTCCAAGTCGGTGTCCGCTCCGCCTACTGCGGCGGAAACTCCGTGGGCGCCGGCGGCGCCACTACCGGTTTCGGCGGCTTCGCCTGCAGTTGCTTCAGCAGCAGGTCAACCGCGCGCTCCAGCGACGGATCACGACCGGCGGCGATGGCGTCGGGGCGGTCGATCACTTCGATGTCCGGCGCCACGCCCTCGTTCTCAACCGCCCAGTGGCCATCGGTGTCCATGAAGCTGAAGGTCGCCGCCAGCACGGTTCCACCGTCGGCCAGACCCGGATTGCCGGAGATGCCGATCAGGCCGCCCCAGGTGCGGGTGCCGATCAGCGGCCCCAGACCGAGCTTGCGGAAGTAGTACGGCAGCGCGTCGCCGCCGGAGCTGGACAGGCCGTTGATCAGCATCGCCTTGGGCCCGACATGCGACAGCAGCGGTGTGGCATTGGGGTCGAGGCCGCGCGACTTCCAGTAGTTCAGCGGCTGCCGCGCCAGCAGCTCGATCAGGCGATCGGGGATGAAGCCACCGCCGTTGAAGCGGTCGTCGAGGATCAGTGCGTCCTTGGAAGCATAGGCCACCATGCCGCGGAACAGCTCGCGACTGCCCTCCACCGCCGTGTTCGGCACGTGGATGTAGCCGATGCGGCCGCCGGACAGCTCATCCACCATGGCGCGGCGGCTGCGCACCCAGTCGAGGTAGCGCAGGCTCGTTTCCGAGGTGAGCGTGGTCACCCGCACCGTGCGTGCGCCGCTCTGGTTCGGGTGCGAATTCACCCGCAGCGCGACCTGCTGATCGCCCTTGGCTTCCAGCAGCCGATAGAAGTTCTTCACTGAACGCGTGTCGACACCATCTACCGCAAGGATGTAGCTGCCTTCGGCCACGGTGCTGCCCGGCTCGGTCAGCGGCGAACGGAATCCGTTCTCCCAGTTGTTTCCGGGGAACACGTGCTCGACGCGGTAATAGCCGGACGGATCGGCCACGATCTCCGCGCCGAGCAGGCCACCGGCCTGACGATCCGGGCCGCTCTCGTCGCCGCTCTGCACATAGACGTGACCGGAATTCAGCTCGCCGGCCAGCTCGCTGAAGATGTAGTCGAGGTCGGCGCGGCTGGCGACGTCGTCCACCAGCGGCTGGTACTGCGCGCGGATGGCGTCCCAGTCCTGTCCGTGATGGCCCTCGTCGTAGAACCAGTCGCGCAGGATGCGCCAACCGTCGACGTACATCTGCTGCCATTCGACGTGCGGATCGACGCGCAGGCGCATGTCCGACAGGTCCAGCTTGCCCTCGTCGAAGTCAACATCGGGACTCGCATCGACGATGGCGAAGTCACCGCCGCGACGCAGCAGCAGCTTGTTGCCGTCAGCCGACAGCACGTAGCTGGCGATGCGCTTGCTCACCGCCTTTGGCTCGTCGGCATCCAGCGCCAGGAACTGCAACGACGCCGGCCCGCCGTCCTCCCCGGCGAGGAAGAACACGCCCTTGTCATTGGCGCGCAGACCGCGGTAGTCGCCGGTCGATGCCTTCATCGCCACCACGCGCTGCTCGAAGTCCGCGGTATCGATGCGCAGCGGCGCGATGCTTCCGCCACCATTGCCCGGCTTGTCGCCCTCGGCGGACTTGCCCGGCGTCACTTCGTCGCTTTTCTCCGGATACAGCGGCTTGCCATCGGCACGCAG
>JAGRJX010000062.1:14211-17707 GCA_020442545.1 Lysobacterales bacterium | reverse complement strand
TCGTCGGTGAGCTGGCTGCGGCTGCCGTCGGCCAGCGCGTACAGCCACACCGAGCTGTTGCGACTGGCGTTGCTCTTCACGTAGGCGATGAAGCGGCTGTCCGGCGACCAGCTGAAGTCGGTGATGTCCTCGCCACGACTCTGGTCGACAACGTTCTGCGTGCCCGAGGCGATGTCCAGCACGCTCAGGCGACGATGGTGGTCGGCGAAGGCCAGCTTCTTCGAGTCCGGCGACCAGCTCGGGTCGAAACGCCACATGCCGCCATCGGTGGTCAGCCGTCGCGGGGCGCCACTGCCGTCATGCGGTCGCACATAGACTTCGTACTCGCCGCTGGCATCGGACAGGTAGGCGATCCAGCGGCCATCCGGCGACCAGCTGGCGCCGATCTCGCGCGCTCCCGGCGTGTGGCTGATGTTGCGTGGCGCACCGTGTTTTACCGGTGCGGTAAACAGTTCGCCGCGCGCACCGAACAGCGCGCGCTCGCCGCCCGGTGAAATGCCCATCGACTCCACGAAATCGCCGGCGGCAACCATGCGTGGCCGTGCCTGCGGGCGGTCGCTGTGCACCGTGATCGCAATCTCCTTCGCCTCGCGACTGGCCGGGTCGAAGCGCCAGATGCGCCCGCCCTTCTCGAACACGATGCAGTCGGCACCGGCGCTGGGCCAGAGGATGTCGAAGTCCTCGAAGCGGGTCAGCTGCTCGGCGTTGCCGCCATCGGGCGACATGCCGTAGAGGTTCAGCTTCTTGCCGTTGCGGTCGGAGACGAAATAGATCCGATCACCCACCCACATCGGCTGGTGGTCGGTGGCGCGGTGGTCGGTGAGGCGCTTGGCGGTGTCGTGGACCAGATCGTAGGTCCAGACGTCCTGCGCACGGCCGCCGCGATAGCGCTTCCAGCTGCGGAAGTCGCGGTCGATCGGCGTATAGACATAGGTGCCGCCGTCCGGGCTCAGCATGCCGCCACCGGTCATCGGCACCTTCAGCGGCGTTTCCATGCCGCCGTCGACCGGCACGCGATAGGGCCGGCCTTCACGCTCACTGGTACCGCGACGATTGGCGCGCACCAGCACCGACTTGCCGTCCGGGAACCAGTCGAGCACGCGGTAGTCGGTGCCACCGCGCGGCGGCATCGGGCCGACGTCGTTGTACCAGGTCAGCTGAGTCGGCTCGCCACCGCCGGTCGGCATCACGTAAACCTGCCGGGTGCCGTTGTATTCGGCGCTGAAGGCCAGCTGGCGGCAGTCGGCGCTGAACTTCGGATACAGCTCGCGGCCCTCGTGCGACGTCAGCCGCTGCGCCACGCCGCCGTTGATCGACGCGCGGTACAGGTCGCCGGCGTAGACGAAGGCGACCTGGTCTGCACAGACATCCGGGAAGCGCAGCAGGCGCGTGGACTCGGCAGCGACCGACGGCAGCGAAGCGGCGGCGGCGGCTAGCGCGAACAGAGAGACGGACAAACGAAGCGCGGGGCGGAAGACGGTTTTCATCGGCGGATTCAGTATCGAACGAAGCCCCGGAGTATGCCGCAGCCGCCGCTCCCCCGCTGCCGTGGCCTTTGGCAGGGCACGCCGCGGCCGCCGGCTTGCTACCCTTGCGGGCTGGAAATCTGCCCGGAGCCCCGCATGCGCGTCTTTCGTCAGCCCACCGTCCTGCTGCTTGCCCTGCTGTTGCCTGCTGGTGCCGCCTTGGCGGAGCCGCCGGCCACCGCCACGGCCATTCCCGATCTGGAGCAGATCATGGCCGACCCGGACTGGATCGGTCCAGCGGTGGAGTCGCCGTACTGGTCGCTGGACGGCCGCAGCGTGCTGTTCCAGCTCAAGCGCGAAGGCAGCTCGCTGCGCGACCGCTTCCGCATCGACCTCGGCAGCGGCGAGCAGACGCCGGTGGCTGACAGCGAGCTGGCGACGCTGGACGCCGCGCGACCGTCCTACGACGCCGGCCACCAGCGCGCCGCCTTCGTGCGCAATGGCGACCTGTTCATCCGCAGCCTCGACAGCGGCAGCCTGCGCCAGCTGACCCGCAGCAGCAATGCCGAATCGTCGCCGCGCTTCAGCCCGGACGGCCGCTGGCTCAACTACCAGGTCGGCAACGACTGGTTCCGCATCGACCTGCAGACCGGCGTCAGCCAGCCGGCAGCCGTGGTCAAGCTGGAGAAGGATCCGGCCGACGCGCCCGAGGACGACGCGCTGCGTGACCACCAGCTGCGCCTGTTCCGCGTGCTGGCGGACGACCGCGCCAACCGCGAAGCGCAGCGCGAACGCGCCGACGCCGAGCGCCATGCCGATGCCAGCCGCACACCGTTACCCTTCTATCTCGGCGACAAGATCAGCATCAGCGGCAGCGCACTGTCGCCGGATGGCCGCTGGCTGCTGCTGGTGACCCGCGAGAAGGGCTACGACGAAGGCCAGGGCGGCAAGATGCCCAAGTACGTCACCGAGAGCGGCTACAACGAGATCGAGGACGTGCGCACCCGCGTCGGTCGCAAGTTCCCGCAGGGCGAACAGCTGCTGCTGCTGGATCTCGAAGAGCACGAGCAGCATGCGCTGAGCCAGAACAGCCTGCCCGGCATCGACCGCGATCCGCTGGCCGATCTGCGCAAGGCAGCCGGCAAGGATGCGCTGACCGGCAATCGCCCCACACAGGTTGCCGGCATCGAATGGAACGACAGCGGCAGCCGCGTCGCCATCATGCTGCGTGCGGTCGACAACAAGGACCGCTGGATCGCCGGCGTTGATTTCGGCAAGGCCGAGCTGACAACGCTGCACCGCCTCACCGATCCGGCCTGGATCAACTGGGGCTTCAACGACTACGGCTGGCTGCCGGGCAGCGACACGCTGTGGTATCTGTCGGAGGAAGGCGGCAACTCGGCGTACTACACGCTCGACACGGCCGCCCGCCAGGTGAAGCCCAAGCGCCGAATCAGCGGCGATTTCGAGGTCTCATCGCCGCAGCCCTCCGCCGATGGCCAGAGCCTGTTTTTCATCGCCAACCAGGCTGATGATCGTGGCGACTACGAGTTGTACCGCTTCGACATGGCCGACAACGGCGGCAACACCGGCAAGGTCGCCCGCCTGACCGATCTCGACGGCGTGGAAAGCTTTACGCTGTCGCCCGGCGGTCAGCAGCTTCTGGTCAGCTATTCCAACAGCTACCTGCCGTCGCAGATCGCCGTGGTGCCCGCCGCCGGCGGCGAAACGCGACGCCTCACCGACACCCGCAGCGATGCCTACAAGGCCATCGACTGGCAGGCGCCGCGCTTCGTGCAGGTGCCTTCCTCGCATTTCGACGGCAGCATCCCGGCCAAGCTCTATCTGCCGGACATGCAGCAAGGCCGGAACTATCCGGTGGTGATGTTCGTGCACGGCGCCGGCTACACGCAGAACGTGCACCATCGCTTTCCCTACTACTTCCGCGAGCAGATGTTCCACAACCTGCTGACGCAGGAAGGCTTCATCGTGCTGGACATGGACTACCGCGCCTCGGCGGGCTACGGCCG
>JAGRJX010000062.1:11588-14138 GCA_020442545.1 Lysobacterales bacterium | reverse complement strand
CGCCAACCACCAGGCCGACCGCAGCCGCGTCGGCATCTATGGCGGCAGCTACGGTGGCTTCATGAGCCTGATCGCGATGTTCCGCGCGCCGGATGCCTTCCAGGCCGGCGCCGCGCTGCGCCCGGTCACCGACTGGACCGCTTACAACCACGAGTACACCTCGAACATCCTCAACACGCCGGAGATTGATCCCGAGGCCTACCGCAGGAGCTCGCCGATCGAGTTTGCGGAAGGGCTGAAAGGCCGACTGCTGATCGCCCACGGCATGCTGGACGACAACGTGTTCTACCAGGACAGCGTGCGCCTGGCGCAGAAGCTGATCGAACTGCACAAGGGCGGCTGGGAACTGGCCGGCTACCCGATGGAGCGCCACGGCTTTGTCCATGCGGACAGCTGGTACGACGAATACCGCCGCATCCACGAGCTGATGCGCGACACGTTGCAGCCCTGAACCGCGCATCCGGTTTCCGTACATGGACGCCACGCCGACCAAGCTGCTGCGCCGCGGCCTCAAGGCCCTGTGGCTGACCGCATCCAGCGGCGGCGTTGCGCTGTGGCGGCAGCTGCGCGAGACCCGGCGCATCGCCCGAGACGCCAGCGTGTGGAGCCAGGCCGAGGTACTGCTGGTGCCCGGCCATCGGCTGCGCGGCGGCGAGGTCGGTCGGCGCTTCGCGCATCGCCTTAATCGGACCTGGCAGCTGTGTCGCAAACAGCCGCGCGAGCTGGTGCTGCTGTCGGGATACGCCGGCGAAACCAATGCGCCAAGTGAAGCGCAGGCCGCGCTCGGCCACCTGGCCGACCTCGGTATTGGGTACACGCAGGCGATCGCTCTGGACAACCGTGCCGCAACTACCCGGCAAAACCTCGAAGGCGCACGCAAGTACCTCGCTGCGCCGACAGCCGACGGCCACCCACGACGTCTGGCCGTCATCAGCAATCGCTACCACCTTGCCCGCATCGGCGCCCTCGCCCGGCAACTGGGCATGGATGTTGAGCTGGTTGCCGCCGAGCGGCGCTGGCGCGCCAGTCCGCGCGCCTGCCTGGCATTGCTGCTGGAATCCGCCGCGATCATGACCATTGACGTCGGCCAACCTCCGCCATCGACGCCTCTCCAGCCGGTAACACCCTGCCCATGACACAAGCACCCGCCGAACGCGCGCGCGCGCGCCTCATCGCCATCCAGGACCGCATCTGCGCCGCCATCGAGGCGATCGACGGCGGCCGTTTCGCCGAAGACGCCTGGCAGCGCGAACCGTCACCAGCCGGCGCACCGCTGAGCCTCACCGGCGGCGGTCGCACCCGCGTGCTGAAGGACGGCGGCGTGTTCGAACAGGCCGGCATCGGTTTCTCCGACGTGCAGGGCTCCGCATTGCCGGCATCGGCCACGGCCAGGCGCCCTGAACTGGCCGGTGCGCCGTTCCGCGCCATGGGCGTGTCGCTGGTGTTCCACCCGCACAATCCCTACGTTCCGACCACACATCTCAACGTGCGCTATTTCGAGGCGCAGCCGACGAATGCCGAGCCGGTCTGGTGGTTCGGCGGCGGCTTCGACCTGACGCCGTTCTATCCCTTCGACGAGGATGCCGCGCACTGGCACCGAACCGCGAAAGCCGTCTGCGACACACTGCAAGAGGACGCATACGCCGAGTACAAGCGCTGGTGTGACGAGTACTTCTACCTCAAGCACCGCGACGAGTGCCGCGGCATCGGCGGCATCTTCTACGACGACCTCAACGCGCCCGGCTTGGATGCCTGCCTCGACTTCACCGATGCCGTCGGCGATGGCTTCATCGACGCCTACCGGCCCATCGTCGCGCGCCGCCGCGATGCCCAATACGACACGCCGCAGCGCGAGTTTCAGCTGTATCGTCGCGGCCGCTACGTCGAATTCAACCTGGTCTGGGACCGCGGCACGCTGTTCGGCCTGCAGTCCGGCGGACGCACCGAGTCGATCCTGATGAGCCTGCCGCCGCGAGTGCGCTTCGAGTACGGCTACACGCCCGAACCCGGCAGCCCGGAAGCGCGCCTCGCCGAGTACCTCAAGCCGCGCGACTGGGCGTAGCGCTGCGTGTAGCCCGGTCGCGTCACGCGCGCATTGCCCGTGATTCCGCGCCCTTTTTCGTTTGCACGCCACATCCTAAGCATTTCGTAAGCTCAACATCATGTCGCGGCGGCGCTGCCAGGCAACACTCGAGGCCTGCTCTTGTCCGGTGTCGAGTCCATGCCTTTCCGTCCTGCCGCGTTCCCGCTTGCCACGCTCCTGCTGTTGGCGACCATTTCGTCTCCGGTGCTGGCCGGCCTGTTCCACGTCAACGTCACGGTGCAGGACGCTGTCGACAACGATCCCGGCGACGGCGAGTGCCGGATCTCCAGCGGCGAGTTCTGCACCCTGCGCGCGGCAGTGATGGAGGCCAACGCGAATCCTGGCCCTGATCTGATCATCCTTCCCGGCAACGCCACGATTACGCTCAACATCAGCGGCACCGGCAACAGCGCGGCAACCGGTGACCTCGACATCACCGAGTCGGTCACCATCGGCACCTTTGTCGT